>JAIOHO010000602.1 GCA_019912905.1 Anaerolineae bacterium | reverse complement strand
CACAAAATAGGCCCGGAAATCACCCGCTGCGGCCACACGCAGAATCGTGTTCGTCAGGCTGTCCTGGCTGACAAAATTGACCATCTCACCGTTTTCGGTGTCCTGCGTGCCATCCTCGTTGACCCGCGCCACGAAGATCTGGCCGCTGCCGCTGATCCCCATCTGATCGGCCAGCAGCGGGTTGCGGTCCATATCGACAAATTCGTAGGAAATTTTGCCGTTGCTTTTCTGAACGTAATCCTCGAACAGCAGCGCATCGCGGTCGCGCTGACCCGCGCCGGAGGCATCATAGAAGGCCGTCAGTTTGATCGGCGGCACAGTCGGGTCGGCACCGAGGGCGACAATCGCATTTTCCGATTCGACCGTCAGCGAGTAGGTATCCCGCTCGGTCAGGTCAACGCGTACATTCAGGCCGCGCACCGCACTGTAAACGGCGATCAGGGCGACCAGCACGACCACGGTGACGATCAGGCTGGTGCCGCCGAAGCGCATGATGCGCCCGGTCAGCACGCCTTTGGCCTGATCCGGGGCCATCAGCACCCAGGCTACCAGCGACAGTGCGGCGATGCCCAGCCCGCCCCAGCCGACCACGCTGAACGTGGGTTGGGTAAACAGGACGGCCACGGCCACCAGCAGGCCCACCAGCGCCAGAATCAGCATGTAGTAGGGCGGAATAAATGGCTGTTCGTTTTCAGGGGTTTGGTGTTGTTCTGCCATCGCTTATGCCCTCCAGCGGCGGGTCTCGACCAGCCGCGTGGTAATAAACAGCGCGCCGATGATGACCACGATAAAGTAGACGATGTCTTCAGCCCGGATGATGCCCTGTGACAGGGTTTCGCCGAAATGGGCCTGTAAACCCAGCTCGCGGACGAAATCGGCAGCCCCTGCCATCGTCTCCTGGCCGGACAGCCAGATGGCCGCGAATTGGGCCAGATACAGGACCAGGATGGTCGCCGCGCCCAGGAAGGCCGCCACGATCTGATCTTCGGTCACTGCCGACCAGATCATGGCGATTGCCAGCACTGCGCCGCCGTATAGCCATGCGCCCAGGTAAGCGCCAAAGGCCACCCCCTGATCCGGCACGCCAACCAGCGTCAGCAGCAGGTAATACACCACCGACAGCAGCAGCAGCACCGTGTAATAAGTCCATGCCGCCAGGAACTTGCCGATGATAAACTGGCCCTCGTTCATCGGCAGCGTCATCAGCACTTCCAGCGTCCCTTCGCGGCTTTCTTCAGCGATCAGGCGCATCGTCAGCAGCGGCGCGATCAGGAACATCAGGAAGGTCAGCAGATTGGGCGCGAAGCCAGGGTCCGGCGGGTAGCTGCCGTTGGCCTGGGTGACGAAGCTGTTGAACAGCACGCCCAGGAACAGCAGCAGCGCGAAGGAAATAGCGTAAGCGATGGGCGAGCGGAAGTACAGCGCGACCTCGCGCTTGAACACCGCGAAAATCTTACTCATGCGCCACCTCGCTCTCGGTTTCGACTGCTTCTTCCACGGGCATCCCCACCTCGTCGGCCCCGGCGACTTCCAGGAAGATCTCTTCCAGAGTGACCGCGACGGAGCGGAGTTCGGTCAGGTTCCAGCCGTGCTGCGTCACGGCACGGGCAATATCAGGGCGCGGATCGATGGTCACATCGGCAGGTTTGGCGGTAATGCCGTCGAGGGTTATCTCCGCGTAGGCAACCGATGGCAGCGCCTGGATAACCGGCAGCACTGTTTCCGGCGGCGCTTCGACGCGCACGATCACCGGACGCCCGCTTTCCAGGGTACTGCGCAGTTCCAGCGGCGATCCCTGGGCGATGATGTGGCCGCGATTGATGATGACCACGTTATCGCAGACCTGCTCGGCTTCGGACAGGATGTGGGTGCTGAACAGGACGGTGTGGCTGCGGCCCAATTCCTTGACCAGATCGCGCAGTTCCAGCACCTGAAATGGGTCCAGGCCGATCGTCGGTTCATCCAGAATCAGCACTTCGGGATCATGGATGAGCGCCTGGGCCACGCCGACCCGCTGGCGCATGCCTTTGGACAGCGTGCGGATGCGGCTGTGGGCACGGTCCACCAGGCGCACACGTTCAAGGACATCCATCGCCCTGTTGCGGCGGTCCTTGAGGCCGCGAATCTCGGCGATGAACATCAGATACCCCAGGGCGGTCATATCGCGGTAGAGCGGCACGCTTTCCGGTAAATAGCCCACCCGCTTGCGCACTTCCATACTGTGCTCAAACACGTCATAACCAGCCACCACCGCCTTGCCGGATGTCGGCGGCATAAAGCCGGTCAGCATTCGCATCGTCGTGGTTTTGCCAGCGCCATTCGGTCCCAGGAAACCCGTGACCTGGCCGGGACTGGCGGCAAAGGTAATGGCGTTCACGGCGGTGATGCTGCCGTAACGCTTCGTCAGACTATCGACTTCGATCATAACAATTTGTACCCCTTCTCTGCACGAGACAGACGAAGAACCCGCATGAGACTAACGCCGCTCTGTCAGAAATTCGTATGAAATTGCTGAGTCGACGCTTAACGCAGGGGGCATTATAGCGCAGATTGGTTTGGCGTCAGGGTTTAAGGCATGGCAGATCACGAAGCAGGGGCCGCCAGCGCTTCGGTCGCTTCGGCGGCGAGGGTGGGCAGCGGCGTGGGGGTCGGGCGCAGAGCGAGGAAACTGCCGCTGAGCGCACAGATTTCTCCGTAGGCTTCGGTGCGGACGCTCAGAGTCCAGTCATAGGTGCCGGGACGCGGCAGGGCGCGCATCTGAAATTCCATTGCGACTGTCTGGCCGCCGGGCAGTTCGAAGCCAGTGCCCTCGCCGCTGATCCGATGGGTTGCGGTAAACCGAATCCAGGCATCCCGGCTGTCCAGGCGCACCAGGATGGGGATATAGCCGTCCCAGGGATAGACTAACTCGCCGCTGAAATCATGCAGCAGCTCAAACCCGGCACAGATGCTCTCCGCGCCGGCGGTCGGTGTGACCGATGGCACAGGGGTCGCGGTGTGCGTGGGAGCCGGGGTGGGCGTAGGCGGCGGAGTCCAGGTGGG
>JAIOHO010000601.1 GCA_019912905.1 Anaerolineae bacterium | reverse complement strand
ACTTGTTGCGTCTTCGCCGTCCGATCTTCTACCAGCAAGTATAGGGGGGATGAGGAAAGAAGACAAATCGCCCCGATCCGAGGATCGAGGCTGAAGCCCACGCCTTGCCTTATCCACTACCGCCGACCGGAGGCCACCGGGTTTTAGTTCCAGCAAGATTCAGTGGTCGTCAATTCGAAAAAGCGCCAGTTCGTGTTTTGGCCGAATAAACTTGTCCATCTGATTCTGCGTTAAACCTTCATAGTGCTCGTAAGTCAGTTCTGCACCATGTGCAAGTTCATCGCGGATAATATTCAGATCTCTCAAACCACGAAACTTGACTTCAACTAAGTTTCCGTCCGGGTTGGTATATGCGTCTTCATGAGTGCTACCCACTTCCAACGCCTTCGCGTAGGCTTCTTCAGCTGAGGACGCTTCAATCAGTACGACATTAATGTGAATAATAAACTCAACCACGAGATCGGCGATAAACCAATTCTTCGACAGCATGAAGAACTCGCTGTCGAACATCAGGGCTGACATGAGGATAGCCTGATAAAGTACGGCCTACATAGGTAGCTGAAACCCCTGCACGCTTCGCGACATCTTTAATATTTGGCACAAGGTTTCCTATAATATTTTAGACATCAAGCTTGTAGACGATTACAATCTTTTTCAGATATTCTGTCAAATCAGTTGCTCAATACCGCCCGAGGTATTTGGCGATTAGCGGGGCGTGAGAATACGCTTTGTCGTATCGCATCCAGGCTTTCGGACTTTTTGTCCTGGCCTGGAGCGGCGTCACGTCCGTCACCGGCATATCGTCCTGTTCTGTCTTCCTTCAGGAATTGGTTCCTTACATGTAGCGAAGTCATCACGGCCCTGTATAATCTCACAATGTGTTGTGATGAGTCAGCCGAGTGAGTGCTCGCGGAAAGCTCTGACGGTTCTTGAGTGCGATTGTTTCTGATTTGCCTCTTGTTCGCCCCGATTGTCATCGCCCAGCCCGAAGAAATAGTGTTTCGTGATGTCACCGACCAGGCGCGCATCAATGTGCCGCACCGCGCTATCTGGTATGAGGATATCCTCGATCCCTATGAGAACGGTTACCTTGCCACCGGCCAAGCGTGGGGTGATTTTAACAACGATGGCTGGGTCGATCTGTATGTCACAGGCAATCTTGAACCCAACGTCCTGTACATCAACCAACAGGACGGCACGTTTGGAGTAGCCTCGCAGTCCGAACAGGTGGCGGTGACCGATGTGCCAAGCGGGGGTGCGATCTGGGCCGATTATGATAATGACGGCTGGCGCGATCTGTACGTACTGAATCTCGGCGCGAATCGCCTGTTTCGCAATGTGCGCGGCGAATACTTTGAAGATGTCACCCTGCACGCCGGGGTTGGGGATGCTCGTAAAGGCACAACCGCAGCGTGGGCCGATTATGACAACGATGGTTTTCTCGACCTGTACGTCACCAACTGGTCCTGCCAGCATGCCTGTGACCCAGTCGATCTGTCCTTAAGCCAGGATGTGCTCTATCACAACCAGGGCGACGGCACCTTTGCCGACGTGTCGCATCTGCTGGATTACGATCGGCTGCTGGGGGCAGGTTTCGCCGCCAGTTTCGCGGATTACGATAATGATGGGGACCTCGATCTGTATGTTGTCAATGATAAAGTCAGCCACCCGATTGGCAATGTCCTCTGGCGCAATGATGGTGCCGGCTGCGAGGGCTGGTGTTGGACCGACGTCTCGGCCCAGGCAGGCGCTCAGGCGGTGGTTCATGGGATGGGGCTGGCAACGGGTGATTATGACAACGACGGCGACCTCGACTTTTACTTCTCGAACCTGGTGAAACCCATGGTTTTGCTTCAGAACCAGGGGGACGGCACGTTCGTAGATCGGACTGACGTTGCCAGGGTGGGCTACGACACAGAGCGCACGGTCGGCTGGGGAACTGCCTTTCTGGATTTCGACAACGACGGTTGGCTGGATATATACCTGGGCACGAGCGGACTATCCGCTAATTATGGGCAGGCAGGGATGCTATATCCGTTTGTCGATGGGATATTTCACAATCGTCGGGATGGATCGTTCGCGCGGCTTGACGTCGAGGCGCGCTGGAAACAGGCGGCCAGCATGGGGCTGGCGACGGCTGACTATGACCATGATGGCTTTGTGGACGTAATCGTTGGGCACTGGAACAAAGGCTACCGGTTGTATCGGAATGAAGTGGGCCAGCATTCGGATTATCGCTGGCTGACCATTCGGCTGACTGGCACAGACGCTGTAAACCGTGATGCGATTGGGGCACGTGTCCGCGTCACGACCGACGACGGGCTGACTCAGATGCGCGAAGTGAAGAGCGGTTCCAGCCTGGGTGCAGGGGACGACACAGCCCTACATTTCGGCCTGGGGAATGCCAATCTGGTCGATGTCACGATCCAGTGGCCCAATGGCATCACGACGACCTGCGACAGGCTGGACACCAATCAGATCTGGCAGATTTCGCTGGCGGAAGCCCAGGCTTCCGACTGCTCAGGGTAGTCGCTTCAAAAGTGAGTAAGCAGATCGAGCAGGCAATCATTATCCACAGCCGCTCAAAAGCGTTTGTGCCGCAAGCTGCTTTTGGAGGTGTCCTGCTTCAACAGATTCAACGCGACAGCCCGTAGTACCGCCATGTTTTCGGCACTTGCGCCATCCCGAATTCGGGAGGCCTCTTCCCTGAAGGTGACATCCAGCACCCCGTGATGTTGGACGGCCTCAAGGATCGTGGTTGCACAGCGGTCAGGCTGCTGGTGCAAAAGGCGGTGTTGCGGGTGATGTTGCTACCGTCGCGCCGCTCACGTTCGACCCGAATGATACATCGAGAAGCTGTTTCCGAAACCACCTCAGAAACGGGGACGAGGGCGACCACCGGCTGACAATCGGGCCGTGTTGAACGGCATCTGCTATTTGCTGTGAACGGAGTATCAGCGGATAGCCGTTCGCAAAGGTTGGTTTGAGGTATGCAGCCGTGTGCTGCATGAGCGCTTTCAGACCTGGCAAGCCACCGGCATCTTTGCACGCATCATGCAGATCATGGTCCAGTTTTGCCGCATACAGCGCAGGATCAAATGACGGGTTATCGCCCCTATCAAACATCGCCGCCGTTAATCTGACAGTCCCCTTCGTCGCCCCGCCCCAGAC
>JAIOHO010000600.1 GCA_019912905.1 Anaerolineae bacterium | reverse complement strand
CTACCGCGCTAAAGACTTGCTGTGCGGCCACCAGAAAGTTGATGTAGTCGTATTCGGTACATTTCGGTGCGTTCATGCCGCTGATTTTAGCTTGTCTTCTTCAACTGCGTAACTTCTAGTTCTGTGTCTATTTTCGAGGGTTGATGCAGCAAGTCTAGCATTGAGTTCGTCGATGAGGTCGGGTACTACCCTGGCGTTGGAATATCTGATTGCGCCTTTGCGCCATAATGCTTTGTACGCAGCTTCTCTGACGACGTTTGCTGAATGCAGGTATTCTGCAAGTGTGCCGATGTCGGGATGGTGCTGCATGGGTCACGAGCTTTCATACTTTAAGCTATTCGGATTCTATTACCATTGTATCAAAGGTTATAACTGTCACAAATTGATTTTTACGAATTCCAGGATAGATTTCATGCAGTTTCTCAATAAGCTCATCACTATTGGCAAAACCGTCTGCAACAGCATCCTCATCGGTCAGGCTCTTTACGTGGCAATATCTAACACTTTTCACATTGACAATTTGATAGTCATTGCCGTTCTGAAATAAAAGTAATCCGAGCTTTATTTGTTGTCTGCCTATGCGTATTGTCGTGCGCTTCTTCCCTTTTCGAATATCGTCAATGAATTCAGATTTAATCCGCAAATACTGGGGTTGCATATCCGCAACGCGGGGAGAGCGGACACTCTTCATAAAGTCTGATCCAGACACAATAGAATAATCCCATGATGAGGTGAGATTAACCACCCTATCTGGTTGCAGAGAATGAAGGAAATACTGGCAGTGGGGTGCAGCCGCAACTAATGTGACCCCCAGTCTTCGAGCCATACGCTGTAGTTTATCGGCTACGACATTAGCTGTGACCGGATCCAGATTCGCACAGAACTCATCTATCAACCATACATTGGCTCTTTGAGCAATGAGTTGAGCCAGCATAGCCCGATACTGCTGACCGTTGCTCAACTCGTCAAAGCGCTTCAGATACACGTAGGCATCAGACAGGCCCACAATACCCATCAACTGCAAAGCCTCTTGAACTGAATATCCGTCTCGTGTCATAAACTCAATTAGTGGCTTTCTTGATTTGATCGTCTGGAAAACCCCAGATCGGTAGTTCTCTGGGAATTCCGCCTCTCCAAGAATCTCTACAATGTCCGATGCAAGTTCTCCTCGTGATGCAAGAAACCTAAGTAGTGTCGTCTTACCCGAACCTGACGGACCTACTATCAAAACAATCTGTCCAGGTTCAATGTCCAAAGTAAACTGATTTAACACCCTATTTCGGATGTTATTGGGTGAGATGTTGAATGCCTGTTGAATGGCATGAGATTTTTTTGTTCTTCTGACGTGCGATTTAAAGGTGATTGCAAGCTCACGAAGGCGAAACCCCGATTCGAGTTTGTCTATACCTAGTTGCAACGAAGATTTTTGCCTTTGTGGACTGACGGCAGCAACCCTTTCAGATAGGAAGCTCTCTGCTTGAGGTGTCAGCGCTTGCATGTAAGTCGGCTTGGGAAGACTCACGATCTCATGAAACAAGGCGAAATCCTTCAGAGCACTTTCTTCTGTTAGATGTCTCAGTTTTTCAAGCAGCTCGTCTAAACTTATCCCCTCGCTTTGAACTAATTTAAGGGTCTGGTTCATACGCGAAAGTTGCTTATCCACAATACCCATTGTGTCCTGTACAATTTCGCCACCCTTGACGCGCTCCAAATTGGTGAGCAGATAATTCATATCTTTGTATACACGAGCCAGATTGCCCTCTGTATCGCCTATATGCACCATCCCGGCTTTAGCTGCAAATGGAACAAACTTGAGCATATCTGCGGATATCTCAAGGAAAAGGGGTTTGATGCCACCGACCTGCCACCTGTCCCGCGCAAATTCCGCCGCATGTCGCAGCAACATCTGCCCTAGACCTAGTCCTCGGAATTCTGGATAGACCACACAGCGAGCAACTCGCGCGAATACATTGATGTACTTGCGTTTAGCTTCCATATCCCATTCCGACCAACTGATACCGTTCTGTCGGAATGGCGCATTGAAAACTGCTGAACGAGCTTTGTTCATGTACAGCGGAGTTGTTATCTCTACATAGCCCAATACCGCTGGAAACAAAGGGTAGAATGATCGAAGGATCAGACGTGCTGTGCGTCCAAATAGTGTCTGACCACGGTAATGAAAATCTGCGAGTGATTGGTATGCACTATATTCATCATGCTGTGTGATTTCCTTGATAACGACATCAATCTCCAGATCACCTAAGCGCAGTTTCTCAACAGCAGTATACAAAGGCAGAATTTTCACATTGCCGTGATTGCATACTACCTCAACCATTGAGTCAGATAAACAAACTCGATCCCCTTTAGTAACGCAGGCCGAGAGCGGAACATTCAGATAGCGGGATCCAGGTTCGAGTCTGAGGCGCTTGTAATGGCCTTTCCAGTTGACGGATCGAACCTCAAAAGAGTATTCATCTATTGAAATGGTGGGAATATCGGTTGCCTCCAAGATTTTTATCCTCTCCGACCGCTCAATGACGCGCATTGAATTACTTTGATTGGGTCAGATTTGCTATTGTAGCGCATTTCAACTTCGGTAATTTTCTGAAATTGTTCAATGAGTTAGACGCTCGGGTCATGGATGAACAGACTCTCACGATATTCCTTATTGTAATGCACATTGCTTGTACGGGGAACTTGACTCTATGGATAAGGTCGCAAAAAAAATGTGGCTGGCGACTGCTCACCAGCCACAGAAACGAAAACGGCTGCCCTCATGCGGTGCAGCCGTAAACTTGTGCGAGTTGTTTGTTGGCTCGTCTGCGATGGTACTGTAATGTGTTGACGTTGTGGCCGAACGCCTTAGCAGCTTGAGTTGAACTTTTGCCTTCTATCAAGCCACGGATGGCATCATACCGGATGGGCTGTTCTTGATGTTGTTCGAGTAACTTGATCGCTGGTTCGATCTCACCTGCGTCGAACTTCTCGCGCCAGGTCGGTTGTTCACGCTGAAGCGTGCCCAGCAGCCCGCGTAACTGGTTACGAATAGCTGCTGCCCGCCAGCGAATGGCATCCTCACCCTTACCCGGCACCACATACGCCAGGTCTTTGCTGGTGGCCGACGTGGTCGCCGCGTAAAGCGCCAGCAGTCCGGCAGGATCATCCTTCACTTGCTCATAAACCGTCAACACAGCGCGTTCGATGTCGATACGGATGTCAGTCAGCGTTGCCCAGGTTGCCCAGCGCTCACCAGCGATCTTGAAGCGCTCCAAGCCGCCGATCCGCATCTCTTCTGGATGCTTGAAGTCGTGCTTCGCCCAAAAATCTTCCATGTACTCATAGCGCAGATTCTGTTTGCGTATGCTGGTTGATTTCGAGCGATAGCAAACGATGATCGCTGCTCCCAACCGGCTCGACCTGGCGAGAAAGTCGCGGTCAGCAGCAAGCTGCTCCCAGATATACATCAGCCCGTTTTGCAGGCAGTCATCGAGGTCTTGCGGCCAGACACGATACTGGCGCAGCAGCATCTTGGCAGCACTTGGACGAATATCCTCCGAGATTTGTTCGAAGGTCATCTCGCCACCCCACGACGTCGGATAGGTCGCAACACGTGGGAACGGACGAATCTTGGAACGAATTTTGTCACGGACAATCGAATCACACATGAGGATACTCCCCTCAGGACTGCTGGATCGCCAGCGCGTCGAGCACAACGCTCAATCACGCGGGGCGGCACAGAAGGGGGAGCCTGTCCTGCAATCCGCTTGCGGATAGGCGGGTGGTTCGGCAGTCCCGCCGGAACGGTGGTACTGGCGTACCTGCCCGCCGGTGCTGGATAGGGGGTGACCTCGTGCCGCATACTAGCCGCGCTGCGGAGTGCGAGAGAATTCACGTCTCAACTTGTTCCTGATGGGGAGACACAAAAAAAGCGGCGCATCGTGCGATACGCCGCCTGTGAGGACAAGGTTATTCAGCCATCAGAACGGAATTTGTTCGGTTTCCTGCTCGTTTCTGGTGACACGATCCAGCAGGATGATACGGTTGGCATCCAGGTCAAGGCTGACACGCGGTTCGCCGTTCTGGTCGATCCATGCGGACTGACGCAACCAAGCTGCTTCGCATTGGATGAGAGATGATTTGCGGATGCATTTCACCGCCACCTCGGCGAGACCATTCCAGGCGTTAACCCGTACCCAGAGCGTCTGCTGTTTGCCAGCACTGGTCTTGCGATTGACTGCCAGACTGAAGCTCGCCACACGCTGTTCACCGACCTCTTTCAGAACCACATCGCTTCCCACGTGCCCGGTGATTTGTACACTGATGCTACTGCCCATTTCAAACCTCCAACATGATCTGCGTTTACAATTCATCGCCCGCTGGCGATTTCTGACCAGATCGGTGCAGGTGCGTCGAAGTGGTCGCGTCACCCAGAGGGCGCTACCCGTTTCCGGTGAGGGAACCGGCACCAGCCAGGAGGAAACGGGTTCAGCGACCTGCCCAGCAGGTTGACGCGCCACTGCACCTGCTAAGATGGGCAGGATAAATCGACTGCTTGAGGCGATGATGACGCAGAGCATGGAGGTATGGGAATAGCGGGGAGTGTGGGCGGGTTGTGGGCAGAGATTGGGAACGAAATTGGTAAATGCGGCTGTTCATTCCCGATCAACAAGCCAGATGGGGAAGAATATGATGTGGATCAGTGGAAGGTCGTCGTGAAGGAAGGCTTGCAAAGCAGGCGCATCATCGAGATTGCAGTTTATCTCTCGACTTGAGCTTGATGGCACACCGAGAATACTGTCTTGGAATAGTCACGCCTTAACCTGACACTCGCAGTAGAATGTCAATTTGAGTTGGAAAGTGTGAGCATTCCATCGCAACATAGTTGTGTACTATCTTGCAG
>JAIOHO010000599.1 GCA_019912905.1 Anaerolineae bacterium | reverse complement strand
GGTGACGCGCGCGCGGCTGCGCCCGAAACTCATCGCCTGATCCTGCCCGCTGCGTACCGAGCGCATCATGCGCCACAGCAGCCAGATGATGACCAGCGTGGGCACCACGGCGATCAGAAGCTGAAAGAGCAGGCCGCTGGTGTTATCGCCCTGCTGCTCAGAAAAATTGAACCGCTGGATTTCCGCATCGGTGACGCCGAAGGTCCGCAGGCTGTCAAACAGGTTGGTTTCGCGTTCCTTATAATAATTGGCAGACGTGCCGTTGCGGAATTCGACAACGACATCCTGACCGCCGCGCACCGTAATCGACTCGACGTTGCCACGCTGGACCTGCTGGGCAAGATCGGTCAGTGAAATGCGGTTGCTGCTCTGAAAATTACCTGGGCTGCCGAAGGTCAGGACAAACAGCAGCAGTACGACCACGCCCATAATAATCCACAGCCGCTGGGCATTCTTCCCCGAAAATGGGGAGTGATCGTTGTTGTTATCAGGAGAGGGCCTATTATTCACACGCTTGTCTCCGCTAGAGCGAACGAGCTAATCATAATGATTGATTGCACTACGGTCAAATAAGAATTATGATAGAAGGACCTAATGACTCAGTGAACGTGTATCGGCTTAATTTTCGTTGTACCCGCATTTCCCACTGCACGTTTTTTCACGATGGTTGATACAAGACAGGCAGCACCTTCAGCAGCACGGTGAGAAAAGTCGCGGGCAGCGGTTGATCCATGTGTGTTGAAATTCATGCTTATCTTCAGTATACGTGATTTTTCGCATATGGGCAGTTCACCATTTTGAACGGATTGTTATTTTGATAACAATATTTCCAATCAACCGATGGTACAATAGGTTTTAGGTTTGAAGAAACCGTTTGCGGAGAGGCAAATGTGAATAAATGTCCAAATTGCGAGCGTGAAAATCGGGTTGGGGATAAGATTTGCGTCTACTGCGGCACGCCCCTCACCCTTGAAGGCGCTTCCACACGCGCCCTGGAGGACACCGACTACGAGGAAGGTCGGCCTCAATGGGGAACGGCCCGTTTTAATTCGCGCATGCGCTTGATCATCAACGAGCGCGACTCGAAAGACCAGCACGTTTTTTACCTGGATGAAAGCGATGAATTGATGCTCGGGCGGCTTGACCCGGATACCGGTGAGGCCCCGGACATTGATCTATCTCCCTATCGTGCGGCGGAGAAGGGGGTTTCGCGCCGTCATGCCATGATTGCCCGACGCGAAACGGCTCTGAATATCATCGACCTGGGAACTCCAAACGGCACGTTCCTCAACGGGATGCGCCTGGTCGCCAACCAGCCGCGTGTCCTGCGCGATGGGGATGAGGTCCGGCTCGGCCATCTGGTACTGCGCATTAGTTTCGGCAGAGTCTGAGTCCTGCGGCTACCGGCCACATGTTATTCTCCGCGCCATGCACGGGAGCAGTGAACCTGACAATTTCATGAGCGAACGCACGAATCAGGATTGGCTGGCCGATCTGACCGGCCCGCCTGAGATTCAGGAACCGGCGCTGGTGGAACTGCGCGAACGCCTCCAGCGCGGCATCTTTTATTACCTCAGCCGTGAGCGCAGCGACCTGGCCTCGCTGTCCAGCCAGGAGGTCAGCCAGATGGCTGAAGATCTGGCTCAGGATTCGGTGCTGCGCGTGCTGCAAAATCTCGACAGTTTCCGCGGCGACAGTCGTTTTACTACCTGGGCCACCAAGATTGCTGTGCGCGTCGCCATCAGCGACCTGCGGCGGGCACGCTACAAAGACTTTCGCCTGGATGACCTGACGGCGGATGATGAACTGCTGCCCGGCACGATTGCCGCGACCAGCCCTCAGGATGCCTCGCTGACCCCCGAAGACGCCGCCGAGCGTGCCGACGTCATGAATAAAATTGAAGCCGCCATGAAGGAAGCCCTGAACGAACGCCAGTACCAGGCGCTGGACTCGGTGATTCTGCGCGGCGTGCCGCTGGAAATCGTGGCCGAACGCATGGGCACCAACCGCAATGCCCTCTACAAGCTGGTGCATGATGCCCGCCGCAAACTGCGATCCTACCTGGAAGCCCAGGGCTTGTCGATCGACTACATGCTGGATTTGTTCGCGGGGTGAATCATCCTCCTCCGGCAGGTAAGAACTGATTGCAGTGTATCGTCCAATTATCGTGCGGACGAAATTTGCGGAGTTCACAGGTCAATGGCACTGGATCGCTTTAGAAAACTTGCGGATTGTTTGAGCGAGAAGCACGACAGCGGCTGCGACTGCGAAGCCGCGTATAAACAATTCGAGTGCCTGGCTGAACAGGCTGTCGCCGGTGTGGACATCCACGATATTTTGCCGCGCGTCGCCATGCACCTGGATCAATGTTCGGACTGCCGCGAGGAATACGAGGCGCTGGTCGCCATCGTCCGGGCAGAACGCGAACACCACATCAACGAATAAGTTCATCCATTCGAGGTAGAAGACGCATGAAAGTCAATAGAACACGAGTTGTCGTGATCGGCTCTGGCCCGGCGGGGCTGACCGCTGCGCTGTATACATCGCGCGCCCAGCTTGAAACCGTGGTCATCACCGGCCCCCAGCTCGGCGGACAGATCGCCACCACGCACGAAGTCGAGAATTTCCCCGGTTTCCCGGAAGGCACGACCGGCCCGGATCTGGTCGAGGCGATGCGGGCGCAGGCGGAGAAATTCGGCACCCAGTACGTTTACGACTCGGTCACGAATGTCGATTTTGAGCATGGGACACCGTTCCGCGTCGAAACCGGCAGCGGCGAGGTGTATGTCGCCGACGCCGTCATCGTGACGATCGGGGCCAACCCGCGCAAGCTCAATATCCCTGGCGAAGCGGAATATGTCGGCCATGGGGTCAGCTACTGCGCCACCTGCGATGGTTTCTTCTTCCGCGGCAAGGACATCGTCGTGGTCGGCGGTGGCGACTCCGCCCTTCAGGAAGCCCTGTTCCTGACGAAGTTTGGCCGCTCGGTCCGCATCATTCACCGGCGGGACGAACTGCGGGCCAGCGTCGCGCTGCAAACCCGCGTCTTTGCCAATGAGAAAATCAGCTTTACCTGGGACACGGTGGTTGAGGAAGTCAAGGGCGGCCCCAACGGGTCCGTCACGGGCATCGTGCAGCGCAACGTGAAAACCGGGGAGATCACCGAACATCCAGTCGATGGGGTGTTCATCTTCATCGGCTATGACCCCAACAGCGGCGTGTTTAACGGCCAACTGGCGACCGATGCCGCCGGGTACGTCATCATTGACCCGCTCTATCGCACCAACATCGAAGGCGTCGTCGCGGCGGGCGAGATCCACGACCAGACGTTCCGCCAGGCGATCACCGCTGCCGGGGATGGCTGCGCGGCGGCGCTGACGACCATCGACTGGCTTCAGGACCGCGAAGACGAACTCGAACCCCTGGAAGCCATCGCCGAAGCAGGCGACTAACTCCACGAGGCAGAACGCAAAGAGGCGGGTCACGACGATCCGCCTCTTTTGATTCACCCTGCAATCAGGTGGCGTTCAGCAGTCGCGGTTCACCGGCCAGCGATGCGCCGGGGCCAGGAAACCGACCCGGTCTTTGACCTCTTTGAGCGTCTTTTCGGCCAGGGTTGCGGCGCGCTCCGCCCCATCCGCCAGCACCTGTTCGAGATAGCCCTCTTCGTCCAGCAACTGATGATAGCGCCGCTGAAGGGGTTCGAGCGCCGCAATCACGACTTCGGCCACCGCTTTCTTCAGGTCGCCATAACCTTTGCCCTCGAAGCTGGCCTCGATCGCCTCGTTCGAGTCATGCGTCAGCGCCTGATAAATCGTCAGCAGGTTGTTGACCCCGGCTTTCTCCGGCAGCGTGCTGAACCGGATTTCACGCCCGGAGTCGGTGGTGGCGCGCATGATCTTCTTGCGAGCGGCGTTCGGCGGATCGAGCAGATAGACCGCATGATAATCGCCCGCTGTGCTCTTGCTCATCTTCGACAGCGGGTCATCCAGGCCCATGACGCGCGCCCCGGCGCGGGGAATCAAGGCCTCGGGGATGACGAACGTCTCGCCGTAGATGTGATTGAACCGCTGGGCCAGGTCGCGGGTCAATTCGAGATGCTGACGCTGGTCGTCGCCTACCGGGACGCCATGCGCCTGATACAGCAGGATGTCGGCAGCCATCAGCACCGGGTAATTCAGCAAACCCGCACTGACCGAATCGGCCTGCTGCTTGGCAGCCTTGTCCTTGAACTGGGTCATGCGATTCAGCCAGCCCAGCGGCGACAGGCACGTCAGAATCCATGCCAGTTCCGCGTGGGCGGGGATGTGCGACTGGATGAAAATCGTCGCTTTCTGCGGGTCCAGCCCGGCGGCCATATACAGCGCCGAGACTTCGCGGGTCTTCTGGCGCAGTTCCTGGGGGTCCTGCGGCAGGGTGATGGCGTGCAGATCGACCACGCAGAAGTAATTCTCGTACAGATCCTGGTCTTCGACCCAGTGCAGCAGCGCGCCGAGATAATTGCCGATGGTCAGATTGCCAGAGGGTTGGATGCCGGAAAGCACACGTTTTTTGGATGGTTCGGTCATAACGGGTCCCTGAATTGCATCATGCTTCAAATGATAGTCATCGGATTAGCCCTTAAGTTTAACCTACCCGCCCCCAAAAACCTACCCGCGTCTAGTGAGATGCGCGAATTTCAGGTACACTAACGCCCATATCGAAACACACCCATCACCGGAGAAAACGACCATGACCACCGACTCGCGGACCTGGTTTTATACAACGCCCGAACCCCGTCCCTATTACATCGAGGAGCGGGTGAACCATACGTTGTGGAAAAACCGGCTGCAAACTCTGTCGATGACCTGCACTCAGGCCGTCCCGCCCATCAGGATGGAAGGCAACTGGCAGGGCAATGCCGTCACCTTTGAATGGCAGCCCGGTAAATACTTCATCCTGCGCATGTCCCAGGAAAGCCGCGAGCTGATCGGGGTGCTGCGTCAGATGCTGATGATGCGCCCGGCCCTGTCGTATGAAGATCCATCCGGCCTGCACGTGGTCGAATGGCACACCGATGGCGGCGCGGACCGCTGGCGCGATGTGCAGGGCAGCCCGGAATTCCAGGGCGTGCGCCGTCTGCGCAAGGATTAAGCTCACCCTGAAGCTGCGAGGTGCTGAGCTGCTGCGGGCAGACTCAGCACTTTTTGCGTAATTTCCCCGACCTTCGCCTCGTCTAAATAAGAGACATCTCGTATTCACATAGAGGATTCCATGGCAAAAGCAACTGTGCGGCTGGGTCGTGAAGGCTACCGCACCGAAATAAAAGTGGGCAACCACACCATTTATGCCGACGAACCGCTGGACTCTGGCGGCACCGATACCGGCCCCACTCCGATGCAGATGATGGTCGGCGCGCTGGGGGCCTGCATCGCCATCACCGCGCGGCTGTACGCCGAGCGAAAAGGCTGGCCGCTGGAAGGAGTCGATGTCGGGCTGGATATGGAACGTTACTCCGCAAAAGAGTATGCCGGTTATGAAGGCAGTGCGGCCTTCATACACGAGGTCCGCAATCACATCGTCTTTCGCGGGCCGCTGAGCGACGAGCAGCGCCAGCGCCTGATGGACATCGCCACCAAATGCCCGGTGCACCGCGCGCTGGAGAACCCCGCCTTCTTCGTCGATGTCGAAGACCTGCTCGAAGTCGAAACCCTCTCCGAGGAATAAGCCAGTTCAACCCGGCAGGGCCTGGCCCAAAAAGCCGGATTATTCATACGGGAAAAACACACAGGGCGCGATCGACAGCGCCCTGTGCTGATTCTGGGTTGAGAAGCGAAGTGCGGCTCACGATCTATCCGTAAACGGGTAGGGACGATGCAAGCCTGCCCCTGCAACCGGGGTTGATGGATAGACTCTCAGTCCTTCGGCGGCTGGAAGATACGCGCCGGAAGGTTAAAGCCGTACTGCTTGAACTGCTCGACCTTCTTCGGGCGGAAGCCAGTCCCTTCCATGCGACCGCCGCCTTCGTGCGAGTAGCCCATATCGGTCTGGCCGGGGGTGCGATACAGGAACAGGTCCTGCATCGTCACATTCTCACCTTCCATGCCCTGAATTTCGGTCACCTGGACGACCTTGCGGCTGCCATCTTTCAGGCGCGCCTGCTGCACGATCAGGTCCACTGCTCCGGCAATCTGCTGGCGGATGGTCAGCACCGGCAGGTCCATCCCCGCCATCATACACAGTGTTTCCAGGCGGGCAATGGCATCACGCGGGCTGTTGCTGTGCACCGTCGTCAGCGAACCATCGTGGCCGGTGTTCATTGCCTGCAACATATCCAGTGCTTCACCCGAACGGCATTCGCCGATGACCAACCGGTCGGGCCGCATACGCAGCGAGCCTTTGACCAGATCGCGGATTTCCAGGCGGCCATCGGTGCGGCTGCCGGGGATCGGCGGCGCGGTTTCCAGGCGGACAACATGCCGCTGGGCCAGTTGCAGTTCCGCCGAGTCTTCGATGGTGATAATGCGTTCGTCTTCGGGAATGAAGGAACTGAGCACGTTGAGCAGCGTGGTTTTACCGGAGCCTGTGCCGCCGGAGACGACGATGTTCAGCCGCGAGACGACCGCCGCTTCAAAGAACTGGGCCATATCGCGCGTCATCGACTTCCAGGTAATCAGGTCTTCGACGGTGATGCGCTTGGACGGGAATTTACGGATCGTAATCGTCGTCCCGTTGAGCGCCGAGGGATCGGAGACGACGTGCACGCGCGAGCCATCCGGCAGGCGGGCATCGACCATCGGGTTCGTGCGTGACAGGTCCCGACCCAGAGGACGGACGATGCGCCGGGCCGTGAAGCGCACGTGGTCTTCATCGTCGAAGACCATTTCGGTCTCGACCAGTTTCCCCTTAAATTCGGCAAAAATAACGTCCGGGCCGTTGACCATAATTTCCGAGCAGCTTGGGTCCTCGACCAGGGGCTGAATCGCGCCGAAACCGAGCAGGTCATCGAGCAGACCTTCGGTCAGTTCGGCCAGTTCCGCCTGGGTCATCTGCACGCCCATTTTCTGGATGATGGTCTGGATGCGCCCGGCGATCATCTGTTCCTTGTCCGCATCGCCGCGCCGCCACTGATCACCTTCGTCTTCAAAGGCCAGCAGTTTGGATCGAAGCTGCTTGCGCAGTTGAGCTACTTTGGGTGTCACGCGGGCTTTGGACGGCACGGTATAGCCAGTATCCAACTGCATCGCCTGGGACATCTGCCCCAGACCGCGCCGCCGGGGGGCCTGAGCAGGTTCCGATTCGGGCACGCGCGCAGCAGGCGAGGCGGTTTGATCGCTGTCAGTCGGGTTGGCAAATGGCGCAGGATTGGGCTGTTCTTCCTTGAGTCGACGTTGAAGAAATGAGGACATAATGATCGCCTTTAGTCACCACGGATCTACTGTTCCAGTGTATGTGTAGATTCTTGGGTAATCAATGAAGCGTCATTAATTTTTTCCCAATTTTCACGAACCTCAAGGACGTAAAAATGGCAGGAACCGCAGCCACCAGCGGCGCAGCGCGATCCAGCTGCGCACGCGCGGCGTCAGGTGGGTGAGTCCGGGTGGAACCAGCGCGCGGGGAATGCGGTCAACGACCACGGTCTGGGAAGTCACGAAGCGCAGCAGGCCCTCCGGTCCGTTGCGCCGACCGCTGCCGCTGGATTTCTGGCCGCCCATCGGCGCCGCCGCCGCGCCCCAGATCGCCAGGGGACGATTCACGCTGACATCGCCGCTGTCAATCTGTCGAGCCAGCGCCGCACCCTGGCGCAGGTCGCGGGTGTAAATGGTACCCGATAACCCGTAAGCGCTGTCGTTCGCCAGCCGCACTGCTTCGGCGGAATCGCGGACGCGCATCACGGCCATCACCGGGCCGAAGGTCTCTTCGCGCATCACCTGCATGGTATGATCGACATTGACCAGCACGGTCGGCTCGAAAAACAACGGTCCCAGGTCCGGGCGGCGCTGGCCCCCGGCAATGACCTGCGCGCCCCGGCTCACCGCGTCGGCAATCTGTGCCTCGACTCGCGCCAGTTCGCGCGCGCTGGTCAGGCTGCCCACGTGATGCCCTTCGGCTGTACCGAGCATCAGGTCAGGGACGCGCTGGCGCAGACGTTCGACGAAGGCCGCGTAAACCGCCGCATCGACATAGACGCGCTCAGTGCTGGTACAGGCTTGCCCGGCATTCTCCAGTGCGCCGATGAGCACACCCGCCGCCGCCTGATCGAGGTCGGCATCGGCCAGCACCAGCAGCGGGTCCTTGCCGCCCAGTTCCAGGCTATAGGGGATCAGCCGCGCCGCCGCGCGCAGCGCCACCTGCCGCCCGACCGCGCTGCTGCCGGTAAAGGCGATGCAGTCCGCCGTGTCCACCAGCGCCGCCCCGGTTTCCGCCGCGCCGTCCACCACCTGAATCACGTCCGCCGGAACCCCAACCCGGTGCATCCATTCGACGCCGTGATGCGCGCTGAACGGGGTCCATTCGCTGGGCTTGAGGATCACCGTATTGCCTGCGATCAGCGCCGGAACGAGGTCGCAGAAAGCCAGCAGGAACGGGTAATTCCAGGGCGTAATCAGGCCGACCACGCCGTGAGGCCGGTAATAGACGCGCGCGTGCTGAAACACGGGAAACAGCGCCCGGCGCGTCTGAGGCCGCAGCAGGCGCGGCGCGTGCCCGCTGTAATACAGGCTGATGTTGTCGGTGACGAACAGCTCGTTGTACGCGCCGACCCAGGTTTTGCCGGTTTCGGCGCAGATCACGCGAATCGCCGCTTCCCGTTCGGCCCACAGCAGGTCGGCCCAGCGGCGCAGCAGACGGGCGCGGGCGCGGGTTCCAAGTGCTTCCCAGGCAGGCCGGGCGGCACGAGCGCGGGCGACCGCCGCTTCGACCTCGGCGCGGTCAGCCGTCGGGACACGGCCAATCAGCGCGCCGGTGACCGGGTTCGTCACGTCAAGAAAGGCGGGCATGCGGTTCGGCCAGCGCTGCGATGCGCAGGGCAGCGGCGGGGTTCTGGCCGTCTTCGAGCGACCAGCTTGCGCTCAGGCAGGCGTATACCAATACGAAGGCCAGCAGCCGATCCCCGTCAAGGCCCATCTCCCCGGCCAGGATGTCAGCATTCCTCAGCAGCCGCGCCTCGTTTTCGACCAGTTCCGGCATATCCACCGGGTTGCAGAGCGCATTGGCGGCGTCAAAGGTGCGTTCGCCATACAGCCCCTTGGGATCGAACGCCAGCCAGCCGCGACGGGCATGATGGCGGATATTTTCGTGATGGATGTCGCCGTGCAGCACGCACACCTCGCGCGGGTCGTTCAGCAGCCGGTCGGCCAGAGGTGCGGCCTGTGTGTACAGGGATCGAACGCCGCGCTGCTGATCCGCCTCCGCCTGCCAGAACAGCATGCGGAACCAGCGGCGCAGAGGAACCAGATCGTCGGGTGACGTTTCCGGGCGCACGCGATGCAGATGATTGAGCACCCCGGCGATGATTCGGGTGGCCTGCGCATCGCCTCCCTGCCGGACCAGCACGGTCAGGTCGTCACCCTCGACATAGTCCAGCAGATGTGCACCCGCGTCCCATTGCAGCAAGCGGACCGCGCCCTGCCCGTCAAAGCGGCGCAGCGCCGCCGCCCCGTGATGCTCATCCTTCACACCCAGCGGAGTCAGCAGTTTGAGGACCGCCGCCTCATCATCGACAGTCCGCACGATGAACAGGTGACTGGTGGCCGTCTCTGCCAGGGGTCGGGGGTCCACCAGATTCCAGGCCGCCAGGTAATGATTCAGGGTTTCGCGCATGACGGGGAATCATAAGGGATCGAACAGGGTTTGGGAATGTCCGGTTCACCGGCGCGCTGAGGATCGAACAGGTCCGATCCAACCCGTGAACCAGGCTGTGCCCCACAGACGACCGCCTGCGCGCCCAGGGCGGCAGACACCCCATCGCGGTCACGCCAGAATTTCCGGGCGCAGCTTCGTGCTAACGGGTAAGGCAATGCGAACAATCGTCCCGCGATCGAGTGCGCTTTCCACCTCGATGGACCCAGCATGCATTTCGACTACCCGCTTGGCAATACAAAGCCCTAATCCGACCCCGCCTGTATCCGTCGAACGCGTGCTGTCGCCGCGAAAGAATGGATCAAAAATCAGCGGCAGATCGTCTTCGTCGATTCCGATGCCCGTGTCGGTGATTTCAACCACTGCCTGCCCGGAATCGGTCAGGCTGCGGATTGTGACGGTACCCCCGGGCGGTGTAAATTGCACGGCATTTTCGAGAATATGGTCGAGGGCTTGACGCAGGTATTCCTGGCTGCCGAGAACAAGCGGCCCGTCCTGAGAAATTTCAACCGTCACTTTCAGGTGCTTGCCGTGAGCAATCGCCTGAAATCGCTCTGCGGTCATGTGCAGCACGCGATTGAGATCAAGGATTTCCAGGCTGGAAGTCACGGTATAGTCCAGTCTGGAAATGGTGAGAATATGATCCAGTATGCGGCTCAGGCGCATGGTGTGCTGGTTGATCAGATCCAGATGTTCCTGCCGGATTTTGGGGTTTGAGCTGCGCCACAGCAGATAGGCGCTGGTGTTGATGATCGTCAATGGGGTGCGGAAATCATGAGACAGGTTGTTGAGCAGCTCGCCGAGGAGATCATTGTGGGTTTTCGCAAGGGTAAGCTGCTGGCGATCACGTTCCATCTGGTTACGCTGCTGAGCCACAAAAATGATGAACGCCTGCGCCAGTGCGATAAAGATCACCAGGTCCTTAAAGGCTTCGCGCGGCATCGTGGGCAGCGAACCGCCAAAGATCAGCAGGCAGACAAAGGCCAGCACACAGATGATCAGAATCTCCGGCAGCGGCAAGAGAAGGGTGGCGACCAGCGGCAAAAAGAGCATAAACGAAAATTCGAAATGCGGCGGGCTGGAGGTCATCGCGACCACCAGAATGGAGACGAAACCAATGCCAATCATCATCATGCTCATCAGCCGGAACGAAGCAATAATGCGATTCAGCAGATAAATGAGCAGCGCGACGGCCACACCCAGGATGATGGCCTTGATGGTCGTCGAGTTCGCGACATTCATGGCGGGATCGAAAATGAGCTGAACGAACAACGCGCCCAGCGCGATCGGCACGATCATCACGAGCACGCCATTGACCAGCCGCATCCGCCGCCGACTTTCGGGATCTATCAGGGAGGCAGGTGGCTCGATGACTCTTTTCCAGAGCCGAAGAAGCCTGGAAAACCACTGATATGGTCGGAATGCGCGCATCGGCAGAAACAGGTTTTTCACAATTAGGGCAATCCTTGGCTCCCATCGAAAGATGGCAGACCATGAAACAGGTCACAGAGCTTGTCGATCTGTAATATATCTTAATGTTTAGAAACGAATTTGCGACTGAAGGTATACTGAAAGAAATATATTTTCAGGATATAGCACCGAATGGCGGGAACGAAGGGACGGCAGACCTGCATTTTTGTCGAGACAACGATCGGGGTCTCGAACCCATGAGACGATCCGCCAGCAGGGTCAGGTACCCTTTTTCGGCACACTCGGAGTATCATAAGCCTCAACTTGTTTTAGAGGAGCACCTTCCATGGTCGATGATCCCCTGCTCAAATGGCGGGCTGAATTCCCGATCTTAGCGGAAACGACCTATCTTATCAGCAATTCACTGGGGGCTATGCCGCGCGGCGTGTACGACAGCCTGCGCGCTTATGCCGACACCTGGGCAGCACGAGGGGTGCGCGCCTGGGGCGAAGGCTGGTGGGATATGAATGTGACTGTGGGCGACCGGATCGCCGCAATCATCGGGGCAGCGCCAGGCAGCGTGTCGATGCATCAGAATATCAGCCTGGCGATGGGCATCCTGCTCAGCTGCTTCGATTATGATGGGCCGCGCAACAAGGTCGTCATCGAAGGCGGCATCTTCCCCTCGGTCTATTACGTCCTGCGCGGGATGCTGCCGCCGCACATGGAACTGTGCCTGATCGAAAGTCAGGATGAGGGCATCAGCGTGCCGGTCGAGCGAATCATAGACGCCATCGACGAACGCACGCTGCTGGTGCCCATCTCCCATGTGCTGTTTCGCAGCGCCTATATCCTGGATGTGCAGGCCATCATCGCCAAGGCGCATCACGTCGGCGCAACCGTCATCCTCGATGGCTACCACGCGACCGGCATCCTCCCGGTGGATGTGACTGCGCTGAACGTCGATTATTACCTGAGCGGCGTCCTGAAGTGGATGTGCGGCGGGCCGGGTGGGGTCTTTCTGTATGCCCGACCGGATCATCTCAAAACGGTGCGCCCGCGCCTGACCGGATGGATGGCGCACCAGCACCCGTTCGCCTTTGAGGTGGATGAGATCGAGCTGCGCGAGGATGCCTTTCGCTTCCTCAACGGCACCCCGGCTATCCCCTCGCTGTATGCCAACCAGCCCGGCATCGACATCCTCGCCCAGGTCGGCATCGACGCCATCCGCCAGAAATCCATGCGGCAGACCGCGTTGCTCATCGACCTGGCCGAGGCCGCCGGGTACGAAATCAACAGCCCGC
>JAIOHO010000598.1 GCA_019912905.1 Anaerolineae bacterium | reverse complement strand
GTCCGCTGAAGACCGCGTAACATACGATCAGCAGCCAAAGGGCCACAAACGTGGTCGAATTTGCCAGCAGCGCAATCGGGATCAGCGTCCCGAACATCGCCAGCGGCAGCAGGTAGCGGTGCAGCCTGAGCGCATCCGCCAGCCCGCTCCACAGCGGCGCGGCGATCACCGACGTCAGCGTGGCCGAGGCGATCAGCACGCCAATCTGCGGCTTGGTCATGCCAACCGTCTGATAAAAAAGATTGAGATAGGGGGTAAGCGAGCCGCTGGCAGAAAAAAACAACAGGTAAACTGCCGCGCCATAAATCCGGGGATGCATCAATTTGCTCCTCTGAACCGCCTGTTATTGTGCAGCCAGAATGAAACCCGACCAATAGTCCAATACAGTCCACCGTCTTAGAACAAATATTCTTCACGCGCTACAATCCCGGCAAAGGAGGTTTCAACCATGCTAGTGGAAAATCGGGTTGCCCTCATTACCGGTTCGACCAGCGGGGGGATGGGCCGCAGCATCGCGCTCACCCTCGCCCGCAACGGGGCCGACGTTGTGCTCAATTACGGCACCCATCGGCAGGATGCCCAGGCCGACGCCGAAGCACAAGCCGTCAAACAGGCCATCGAAAATTTCGGCAGACGTGCACTGCTCATCAAAGCGGATACGACTCAGGCCAAAGCTGTCGAGACGATGGTTCAGACGGTGCTCGACACTTTCGGGAAAGTTGACATTCTCGTCAACAATGCGGGTGGGGGTTGGAACCCGGCGGACATCACAGAACTGTCGCCGGAACAGTTTCACGCGGTCCTCCAGGCGGAAATTGAGGGCGCATTTTATGCCATCCGCGCCTGCCTGCCGGTCATGCGTCAGAATCGTTGGGGGCGAATCATCAACCTGGGAGCCTATAACGCCGGGACGTGGGCCGCGGAGCATGGGGAACCCGTGGAATACGCCCTCGGCAAAGGGGGACGCACCCTGCTCACCCGGCATCTGGCACAGCGAGAACGCGCGCACAACATTACCACCAATCAGATTAATCCTGGCCCCGGTCACACCGCACACTTCACGTCGCTGGATGAGGCGGTGGCTTATTCGCAGCATAACGCGCAGTGGGCGAATCGCCAGCGCTGCACCCCCCAGGACATCGCCGATGCCGTGCTGTTCCTGTGCACCGAGGAGGCCCGTTTCATCAGCGGGGCACACCTCAATTTCGTTATACAGTAAGCTGGGGCGTCTTGTGGTCGATCGCCTGTTTTCTGGAAGCGGGCAGCGCCACCAACGGGAGTTCATCCTGCGGGTTCAGCGCCAGCGTCGTAAACGGTATGACATCCCCCCAGCGGCGCATCGCGCCTGGCGGATTCAACGCCAGTTTGATGACCACGCCTTCGATCAGACGCCAATCGTCTGGCCTGTGATAAGGATGCAGCAGCACCAGCTGCTCCTTTTTGTGGCGCATCAGACTGTTGGAAATCGCCAGCCGCTGGCGAAACGTGGGCAGCCGCTCCGCCTGAACGCGCGCTGACTCTGGCAGATTGAGCAGGCGCTGATCGAGATAGGCGAAGTAATCTGCGCGGCTCATCACCTCGATGACGACGCGCCGGATGCCGCCCCGGTCGCTTTCGTCACGCATATCTGTCACCGTCGTTTCGCAGACCACCACGCGGCGTTGAACACCGAGCGGAAAACACTTGAGGGAACGCGCCCCGACGTATTGTGCCCAGCCGTGACCGCGCGGCATCGCGCTGCGCCAGATCAGCTTTAATTCCTCGTCCGTGTAACCCTCGGTCGAAGCCGTAAAGCTGTACCCGCGCTGATGGCCTTCGAGCACATACTCGATGACAAGCTGGCGCATGGGTTTTAGAGTTCTTTCGAGCGCGGGCGCAGAATATTGAAGAACTGCTTCAACATGTGGCGCATACCCTTACCCGTCACCAGACTGCCTTCGTGGATCGCCCATTTGAAGCCGATGCGCGCCGCCTGTGCCCGCAGGCGCTTCTGCTCATTGCGATAATTCTGCATGATCTCATCGAGCGTCATCTCGCCGCTCCACAGGTCCGACTTGTTGACCAGGATATAGAACGCCTTCAACTGGCGCGCGGCCTGTGGTTCGTCGTCGATCATCTGCATCACGAAATTAAGCGCGTCCTTCTGGAGATGCACGTCGGTATGATCCATCATAAAGAGGATGCCCATCGGCCTGGCCGTGCGAAACAATTCGGCCCAATCCGTCTCCCACATGGCATATTCACCACCGACATCGCGGGTCGGTCTGACCTTCATGTAGGTATCATCGACCAGCGCATTAAACTCTGGTACGGATTCCCCCCCGGCAGCCGTCGGTTCCGGGTCGAACCCCTCGATGGACTCGATGTTGCCACGCAGCCATTCAATCAGCGTCGTTTTGCCGGTCTGCCGTGCGCCCAGCACGATAAACGATAACCCGGCGATCTTGATATAGAAAAAGTCCTGCACCAGGCTGACGCCTTCGGTTACGGTCCGTGTCACCGCAGTCACTGTGCCGACAATCACGGTGATTAATGTATCGAGTATGTTGGTCACGATGCCCTCACTCAGATTAGTCCACGTCATCACTTGTTATACGCAGCAAAAATGCCCAAAGTTGCTAGAATCCCAGCCGCCGGGTGACTTCCTCCAGGCTGCGCGGTTGGCCGATCAGGGTCATATCGTCGTTCAGCTTCAGGCGTGTGTAGCCGTGCGGCACAATCACATCGCCATCGCGCATCAGGCCCAGCACCAGCACGTCCCCCGGCAGGCGCAGGTCGCGCACCAGCACATTGTTCACATCCGGGTTGGTAATGGTGATCTGCACCACCTGATGCGCCGGGTCACCCTGGAGCAGCATGGCAGCGGTTTGCGGCGCGCGCACAAACTGGTCGAGCAGGTTGACCATCGCCGAAGCGGGATAGACCACCTGCACACCCAAAGCCTGGAAACGATCCGCCCAGGCGTAATCATTCAGCCGGGCGATCAGGCGCGGGATGCCGAAATGCTCATAAGCCAGTTCGCAGGCTTTCAGGTTGGCGGCGTCATCGCCCATCATGACCACCAGTGCATCGGTGGAGCGGGTGACCAATCCCGCCAGTACATCCAGCGAGATTTCGGGAATCAGGCGCAAGTCCAGACCGTTATCCTCTGCGTGACTGAGATGCTCCGCATCGGTATCCGCGATCACCACCTGCCAGTGATGGGCCATCAACCGCCGGGCCAAAGCCTGAGCCTGACCACCCATCCCCAGAATCAGCGCATCACGCACCGCATCCGGTTCCGGCTGTCCAGGCAGATGGGCCTCGCCGACCTGCTTGATGACGAAATTCATCAGCGGCGGCCCGACAATCTGGCTGAGTACAATCACCGAAATAATCAGCGTCGCAAATCCATCGCCCAGCTGCGGAAACTCCACTGCCGCTTCACGGGCCAGGCCTAGCCCGATTCCGGCCTGGGTGACATAAGCCATCCACGCCATACGATTATGCAGGGGCAGGTCCCCCGCCACCGCGCCGCCAACCAGTGAGCCAATGAATAAGCCGACCAGCCGGACCCCGAAGATCACAACCGCAATCAGTAACGTCTCGCCCAGCAGGTCCAGCCGCAGCGCATCGCCGACCAGGGTAAAAAACACGATAAAGATGATCGGTCCGAGCCGCTCGGTCAGGTGCAGGAATTCGGTGCGAAAGCGGGTATAATTCGTCAGGAAAAAGCTGCCGACCATGCAGATCAACAAGGGTTCCAGCAGCACCTCAAATGGCAGGTGCTCATGCGTGAAATCGCGCAGAAGGCGGGAAAAATCGAACACCAGAAAGCCGGTAATCAACACCAGGATGATCTTGCCCGGGTCTGGCAGATGAGTCGCCAGCACTGCTTCCAGCAGTTTCCCAACCAGCAGCCCGACGCCGACCGACAGCAGCAGTTCCAGTGCCAGGAGGACGACAAACGCGATGCTGAATCCTTCAGCAGTCAGCAGCACATCGACTACCGAGGTGGTCACCGCAAAAAATGTGACGACGACGATGTCCATCACCACCGTCACGCCGAGGACCGTCCGGGTAAAGGGACCTTTCGCCCGCAGTTCGTTGATGATGGCAATGGCCGAAGAGGGCGACCGAGCGACCAGCACGGCCCCGGTCAGCAGTGCAATCGCCAGTTTCGCTTCGCCCGGCAGCGGCTGCATAAAAGGGACCACCTGGGTGAGGACCAACATGGCGGCGGTACACAGCACAAAGATGCCGACAAGCTGGCCGAGGGTGTGCCAGGCGATACTCCTGAGGCGGCTGCGCAGTTCGACCAGATACAGTTCGCTGCCCGCAGCAAAGGCGATGAAGGCCAGCGAAACTTCGTCCAGAAAATGCAGGGCTTCGACTTCGTCCAGCGTCATCACCCGGACCACAAAAGGCCCGGCAATAATGCCTGCAAGCAGATAACCGCTGATGAGCGGCAGACGATAGTGGGCAAACAACAGGCCGAGCTGCCGCGACGCAAGTGCGATGAAGCCAAAAGCGATCAGAGTCAGAACCACTGCCATAATCTACCGCTCCGTTGGCTTTCGCTCATGGTACCAACCAGTGTAGACGATTTCCGGTAAATCCGACATTGCATTTTGATGACAAATATCTGCAAAATTAAGCCGCCCGAAGCGCAATACTCCGAGGAGAAGCTACATGATTGACAACCCCTTGTTCGGACTGGCAGGTATTCTCCTGCTGGGAACGCTGGCGCAGTGGCTGTCATGGCGGCTGCGGATTCCCTCGATTCTGGTGCTGCTTCTGTTCGGTTTCATCGCCGGGCCGCTGACCGGGGTGCTCAGCCCTGATGCCTTACTGGGCGACCTGCTGTTTCCGGTGGTGTCGCTTTCGGTCGCGATCATCCTGTTCGAAGGCGGACTCAGCCTGAATATCAGGGAACTGTCAGAAGTGGGCGGCACGGTTCGCCGCCTGATCACCGTCGGCGTGCTCATTTCGTGGGTCGTGATCAGCGCCGCCGCTTACCTGCTGCTGGGGCTGGCCCTGCCGATCGCCGTCCTGCTGGGTGCGATCCTGACCGTCACCGGTCCCACAGTCGTCATCCCCCTGCTGCGGCATGTCCGTCCTACGGCGCGCGTC
>JAIOHO010000597.1 GCA_019912905.1 Anaerolineae bacterium | reverse complement strand
CGCTTGCTGGGTAAATACAACAGCCAGGTGAGCTATGGGCAGAGCCGCGTGCAGGTGGTGTGGAATCGGGTGATCCTCCCGGATACCTCCTCGTTCCAGCTCGACAAGCTGGTCGGCACCGATCCGGCGGGCTATGCGGGTCTGGAAGACGGGGTGGACTGGCACTGGGATCGCGTGTTCGCCGGTGCGGCGCTTACCGCCTTACTGGGCGTCGGCGCCGAGCTGGCCGCACCGGAGAATCGCAATGGAGGGGACCGCGTGGCTATCGCCGGACGCGACAGCCTGAAGGATTCTGTGAACCAGGTGGGCCAAGAGATGACCCGGCGCAACATGAACATGCAGCCGACGCTGACCGAGCGACCCGGCCTGCCGGTGCGCGTCATCGTCAACCGGGATCTGGTGCTGCGGCCGTACCAGCCACTTTTTTTTGTGCGTAAAGGATCGCGATGAGCACGTTGCCCAAAAAATTACGCCTCGGTCCGCTCCTGAAGACTGAAAGCGTCAAGCTGACCTTTGCCTGCCCAGCCAGCTTGAAGGCCGACCTCGACCACTATGCGGCGCTGCACGCCCAGGCTTACGGTGAATCAGTGGACGCGGTGACGTTGATTCCGCACATGCTGGAAGCGTTCATGGCTGGAGATCGGGGATTCAAGAAAAGGGACGCGTCAAAGCCGACGTTGCAGAAGTCACCCCAGCGAGAAGCAACACCTCCATAGGCAAATTCACAGTCAAAAGCATCTTTGAACGCGCAGTCTCCGAACTGCGCGTTCGCATTTTGGGGATCAGCCTTATGTATTGGTCGCATATGATTACGGAGGAAGTGGCCGATGCCTCTTCATCCGTGTTGCTCGCTCTGGCACGCCAAGACCCGCAACCGCAAGGCTCCTATGTGGCCCCCAGCCGACAAACCTACAGTGGGCTGAAGCCCCCAGGAAACACCCTAAGCTGTTGCTTTATATATGGTTTTTTCGTCATGCCTGTCATCAAAAATGACTTGACAGCGGACATTTTTTATGAGCCTCTTTCCATTTTCGGGGGGCGGTCAGAAGTGGCCTGGTTTGTTAGGACAGATTTTGGGGTTTCCTAAGTGTGTCCCCTGCGGGTTGCGGTTATCCACGGCGCCGCCGCTGGCCCTTTATGGCCAGAAGCGAGTGGCGCGGTGGGTAACCAGATTCGCATCACGCTGCCTCTGCGATGAATTGCTGCCCGAAGTATGCCATGTCCGGCGTTATGCGATCCAGTGACGAATGCGGGCGCCGGGTGTTGTAGAAGTCGAAGTAACTTGCCAGTTGCTGCTTGGCCTCGGCGACATTCTCATAGGCATGGAGATAGACGTGCTCGTACTTGACGCTCTTCCAGATCCGCTCGACGAAGACGTTGTCGATCCAGCGGCCCTTGCCATCCATGCTGATGCGGATGTGGTTGGCCTTGAGCACGCCGGTAAATTCCGCGCTGGTGAATTGACTTCCCTGGTCGGTGTTGAAGATCTCGGGCCGGCCATACTGGGTGATCGCTTCCTCCAGCGCTTCGACGCAGAAGTCCGTGCTCATGCTGATCGACACTCGATGCGAGAGCACCTTACGGGTTGCCCCATCGACGATGGCGACCAGATAGACAAAGCCCCGCCGCATGGGAATGGTGGTGATGTCTGCGGCCCAGGCTTGATTGGAACGGTCGATCGTTACGCCTTTGAGCAGATACGGGTAGATCGGGTGCGCCGGGTGCGGCGCGCTGGTATTGCGCTGGCGCGAGAGCGCGGTGATGCCCATCTTTGCCATCAGCGTCGCCACATGCTGGCGGCCCGTCTTGATGCCTTCGAGTCGCAACATGTCGCGCAGCATGCGGCTGCCGGCGAATGGAGTGTTCAAATGCAGCTCGTCAATGCGCCGCATCAACGCCAGATCCGCGTCGGAGGTCGGGCGCGGCAGGGAGTACAGATTCGAGCGCGAAATCGCCAGCAGTTCGGCCTGGCGGCTCAATGGCAGTTCATGGGTAGCGTCGATCATCTCTTTGCGCTCGCATCGCCGATGCGACCGAGCGCGCCGGCCAAAAAATCAATCTCCAGGGCCTGTTGGCCGATTTTGGCTTGCATATCTTTCGTGCTCGGCCCGGTGTCTCGCTTCTCCGCAGGTGTCAGAAACACCTCGCTGGCACCCTCCAGCAGCTGCGTTCGCCACTGTGTGATCGGGTTCGTGTGGAGGTCGAACTTCTCGGCCAGTTCAGCCAAGGTCTTGTCGCCCTTCAATGCCGCCACGGCTACCTTCGCCTTGAATGCCGCCGTATGGTTCCTTCTGGGTCTTCTCATCTCCGCTCTCCGTTCGCGGGCGTTTTACGCGCCCATAAGAGCAGGTTTCACACTTATCGACCAGTCCTATTTTCCCAGACCACTTCTGTTAAAAATTACCGGAAATTCAAAGCAGATGTCGCTATACAGAGACAGGCAGAGGATGGATTGATAAGCGGCTGATGTTTAAGCATGCAAGCATGCGGTTTTCTTTTGCCGTTGGTGTGGGGAGGCGGGCGATTAAAGAGATCCGGTGGCATATGAAGCAACGGAGTGTTGCGCTGCCCAGCCAAAGGCTATACGGGTGTTGCGTTTCCGGAACAACGGCGTCGTGAACGGTTGGAGGGTGTGGAAGCGGATCCGCCGCACCCTCCCCGGCCCCTCAATAAGCGCCCCGCTTGTTGAACACGACACCGACGGTCTTGAACAAAATCGCGATGTCGTACCAGAGCGACCAGTTCTGTAC
>JAIOHO010000596.1 GCA_019912905.1 Anaerolineae bacterium | reverse complement strand
CGGCCCGGCCATGGCAAACAGGCTGGTCAGCATGCGGGTGATGATGATGGCCCGGAAAGGAACATCGGTGCGCAGGACGTGGCCGAGCTGCGGCAGAAATTCGCCCAGGGATGGAATTTTCTCGACTGCTTTGCCGCCGGGCAGTTCGTGGATGAACAGGACCGGGATGATCGACAACGCGAACAGCACCCCGGCTGCCCCGAACAGCAGCGCATAATTATTCGGGAATTCGGGTCCCGCGTCGCTGAGGACGATCCCTACCAGCGGCGCGATTCCCAGCATAATCAGGCCCGCGCTGGCCGACATAAACCCGAACATGCGGGCACGCCAGCGGCTGTCCAGGCTGGTGCCGATCAGGTCTGCCCAGGGTACGCCGACGATGCCATCGCCGATCGCCGCCAGGCCGTAGCAGATCAGGAAAGCCAGCAGGATCAGCCCTGGTTGGTCTTTGCCGAGCAGCACCGTCAGCACGGCAAAGATCAGAATCACGAAGCGCACCGGGATATTTGGCCCGGCAAACCACCATTTTTTGCGCGCGAAGCGGATGATGTAGCGGGCGATGAAGAGCTGCGGCAGTGTCCAGCCAATATCGAACAGGCTGCCGGATAAGCCGATCAGGACTTCCGAGTCGGTCAGGCGGAGGACAAAGTCGGGAATGACGGTGGTGGAACCGATGAGTCCCATCGCCACCGAAAAGAAGATGCCATCGGTCAGAAAATAAACGAAGTTACGGCGGTAGACGCGCTCGCGGTCAGGCCGCGAGAGTCCCTGTTCACCAGATGCAATCATGGATACCCTGTGCTTTCATCAAAAATCAAAATGATTCTGCACAGGTATGTCGGTTCCGCATAGAGCCATTCGTCACCGCCTGCGCAGCCAGAAAGCGCCTTGCCGATTCCGGCGCGCCATGCCCGCGCAGGGTAGTTGGAGTTCAGGTTCAGCCGGTGGTCTTCATGCCGGCGGCGATGCTGCTGATAGTGGACAGCACGGCGCGCAGCACCGCGTCATATTCCGGCGTGTCTGGTTCCAGCGTGCGCAGTTCGGCTAGCAGGGCGACCTGGATGAAGTTGAGCGGATCGACGTAAGGGTTGCGGCGCTCGATCGAGCGTTTGATGACCGGCGAATGACTGAGCAGCTCATCCTGTTCCAGCACGGCGCACAGCATGTCACAGGTGCGCTCATGCTCGGCTTTGATCTGCCCGAAGATGACGCTGCGAACCTGCTCGTCCGCCACCAGCGACGCATACAGGGCGGCGATGCCCATGTCGGCCTTGGCGACATCAAGCTGCACGTTTTCGATGACCGCGTGGAAAAACGGCCAGGCGCGGTACATTTCGTGCAGTAGATCGAGGCCGTTGTGCTCGCTGAAATGTTGCAAGGCTGTGCCCACGCCAAACCAGCTGGGCACGATGGCCCGGCTCTGCATCCACGAGAAGATCCAGGGGATGGCGCGGATCGAGCCAAAGCCGCCGGAGCTGGCGCGTTTGGCCGGGCGCGAACTGATGGGCAGCCGGGCCAGTTCGTTGATCGGCGTGGCCTGATACCAGTAATCGAGGAAGCCAGGGGTTTCGTAGACGAAGGTGCGGTAGGCGCGGCGGCTGACTTCGGACAGCGTGCTCATCGCCTCGCGCCACTCCGGTTTCACATCGGTGTCCATCACCTGGGGCGTGCCGAGTGCCAGCAGCATGGCATGCATGATCTGGTGCAGGTGGCGGCGGCCAATCGTCGCGTTGGTGTAGCGGTAGGCGATAACTTCGCCCTGTTCGGTGATCTTGATGCCGCCTTTGAGTGAGGATGGTGGCTGCGACAGAATCGCGCGGTTGGTCGGACCGCCGCCGCGCCCGATGCTGCCGCCGCGTCCATGGAACAACTGGAGCGAGACACCGTGCGCTTCACAGGTTTCGGTGAGCAGCTGCTGTGCTCGGTACAGATGCCAGTTGGACGCCAGGTAGCCGCCGTCTTTGCTGCTGTCCGAGTAGCCGATCATGATCTGCTGGTGCAGGCCGCGCCGTTTGCCGCGCGCCAGCATGTAATTCCAGTAGGTCTCGTTCTTGAACAGGACCTTCATGATCTCCGAACCGTGATACAGGTCGTCGATCGTTTCAAACAGCGGCACCAGTTCGACATCTTCCTGGACGCCAACCTCGGTCGCCATCAGCAGCATGCCGAGCACATCGCTGGGGAACTGGCACATACTGGCGATGACGGTGTCGATGACGATCGGGCTGTAGCGGCGGTGCGCGTCGCCGATCATGCGCCAGGTGGCGATGACCCGCTGGACGATTTCCGAGAATTGGCTGGTGTCCGTCGGGAAGAAGGGGCGCGGGTTGCCGATCTCACGGTTGAGCAGGGCCTGTTTTTCCTCTTCAGGCAGCGTCGCATAATTTTCGACGAGGCCGTAATGCCGGAACAACTCATCCAGCGTGGCGATTTGCAGGCGCGCATCTTCGCGGATGTCGAGGGGCATCAGGTGCAGGCCGAACAGCCGTACCTTGCGGATCAGCCGCCGCAGCGAGCCGTTGGCGACATGCGCGCCCTTGTTCTGGCGCAGGCTTTCGTCGATCAGCAGCAGGTCGTTCAGCAGTTCGCGGCTGTCGTGGTATTCATCCCGTTTGAGCCGGTTCCAGATGATGTCCAACTGCTGCCGGTAGATTTCGCCTGGATAGAACTCCTCGGGATACCCGACCGCTTCGATGGCCCTTTGCAGCGCGTGCGAGACTCCAATTTCCTCGACCGATTGGGTGAGATGGTCGCGCAGCAGCGCCACTTCCTGAAGGTAGACCTGCCGGGCGGCCTCGCGCTGCGTTTGCAGCGTTTGCAGCGTCACATCCGAGGTGACGTTGGGGTTGCCGTCGCGGTCGCCGCCGATCCACGAGGCATAGCGCAGCAGGCCGGGCGGCTGGGACCAGTCGGTCTCCGGATAATAGGCGTTCAGGCTGCGTTCGATGTCGTCATAAACGTCGAGGGCCACATCCATAATGGTCGAGGTCAGGAAGTACAGGCCAAAATCGACCTCATCCGCCACGGTCTTGCGCGTAGTACGGGTCGCTGGGGTCTGCCACAACTCCTCGATTTCCTCTTTGATCTGGGCTTCCATGCCGGCCTGTTCGCGCGGCAGCAGGTCCTGCAAGTCCTGTCGGGCGATCATGTCCGCGATGGTGCGCAGCTTGATAAGGACCTCCTTGCGCTTGGCTTCGGAGGGATGGGCGGTGAGGACAAGCCGCACGCGCAGCTGGTTGAACAGGTCCTGAATCTGCTCGGCAGTGACCCCGGCCTCATGGAGGGTTCGAATGGCCGCATCGACCGATTCATCCAGCACCCCATCCGCCTCGCGCTGGCGCAGCACGCGCACCCGCTGCTGATCCTCAGCGATATTGATGAGCTGGAAGTAATTGCCAAAGGCCTTGATGAGCACTTCGCGGGCTTCCAGGTCGAGTTCGCGGATTGCCGCCGCCAGGTCATTGGTCTGATCCTGATTGGTGCCGCTGCGGTCGCGGCGAGCCTTGGCGCTGGCACGGATTTGCTCGACCAGCGCGAAAGAGGCTTCGCCGTGCTGTTCGCGGATGATTTCTCCCAGCAGGCCGCCCAGCAGTCGGATGTCCGTGCTGAGAGCGGTGGATCGCTCAGTGTTTTTGGCCGTCATGGTCTCTCTTGGCATCCTCTCATGATCGGCATGATTATCCCGGAGTCGGTGGAGAAATGCAAAAGCCTCGCTCAGGATGTTTTTAGATTCGTATAGTCAATAAGAAGAGGGTGCACGAGGGTGCTGGTGATTTCTCGCTCAAAAACTCAGCACTCCGCACCCAGCCTGTTTATCACGGTACCTACCGCAGCGCCGGAAAGATGGTTTCGGTCACGACGCTCAGGATCTCAGGGTCCGGCAGGCCGAGAATCTCCAGCATAAAATAGCTGACACCGAGTTCGACGAAGGGCTGCATCAGGTCGATGCATTCCTGCGCCGTGCCAACGAAGGCGTTGTCCTTGTTCCAGCGGCCACTGCTCAGCGCCAGCGCCTCAGCTTCGGTCTTGCCCACCGCCAGCCGCCCGAACCACGACAATTCGATCGACTGGGGATCGCGGCCCAGGTCGGCGCAGTGCTGCCGGAGCACGTTCAGCCGGTCGCTGTATTTCTCCAGATTGGAGTCCGACAGATTCCAACCGTCAGCATATTTGGCCGCCAGCCGCATCGTCTTGCTGCCCCCGCCACCGACGATAATCGGCGGGACCGGATCGGGCAGGGGTTCGCAGTAGGCGTCCACAATCTGGTAATGCTTGCCGGTGTAGGTGACGGGTCCCGGTTCGGTCCACAGGCGGCGCAGGATTTCGAGCGTGTCTTCCAACTGTTCGATGCGGATGCCCGCGCGCGGGAAGGGATAGCCATAAGCGCGGTATTCGTCCTCTTTCCAGCCTGCGCCGACGGCCATAATCAGCCG
>JAIOHO010000595.1 GCA_019912905.1 Anaerolineae bacterium | reverse complement strand
ATACCGGCGTTGGCATCGACCCGGCGGATATGCCGCACATCTTCGATTTTTTCTATCGGGCAGATCAGGCGCGCTCGATCGAGTCCGGCGGCATTGGGCTGGGGTTGAGCATCGTCAAGATGGTGGCTGAGGCGTATGGCGGGGAAATCCTCGTTCGCAGTCAACCAGGTGAAGGCAGCGTATTCACTCTCTCTTTCCCGGTGAACGTCGCCTACCATGATCTGGTTTCGTTCCAGTAAATAAAAGAAGCCACCCGCGGGTGGCTTCTTTCAAAGTTTATTAAAACAATCTACAGTTTTTCACAAATTTTTAATTTCATTCTCAGTATAAACATAACAAATGGGGCTGTCAAGCATTTTGACCAGTCTAAAATCTGGACCCTAAAATGTGTCTGGATACTTGCCTGGCCTTACCCTATAATCCACTCACTCCGGCCCTGATCTGTTCGCTAACAGGCACCCCCGATTGATGTCATCCAACACCACGCCAGCCGACGCCGTTTCCGCCGCAGAAAGCCAATTCGAAGTTAACGCAGGCGTGGCGCGGGCGACGGGTGTTCTGGCACTTGGCAACGTTGCCAGCCGGGTGTTCGGCCTGCTGCGCGAGGTGATGCTGACCAACCTGTTCGGCGCTTCGGCGGCGGTCGATGCCTTCAACGTGGCCGTCATCGTGCCCAAGGCGCTCTACGATTTACTGATTGCCGGGCACGTCAACAGCGCCATCATCCCGGTCCTGAGTGAGATCGCCACACAGGAAGGTCGCATCGCCTTGTGGCGCTTGGTCTCGGTCCTCCTCAGCCTGGTCACGGTGGTGCTGGCGCTGCTGGTGGTCCTGCTGGAGATTCTTGCGCCGCACATCGTCCAGTTTGTTGGCGGCGGTTTCGACCTGGCGACGCTCCAACTGGCGGCGGACCTGCTGCGGCTGACCGCTCCGGCCCTCATTTTTCTGGGCTGGTTCAGCGTGCTCAGCGGCACACTCTATGCCCTGCGAGTCTTCACCTGGCCCGCGTTTGCCGGGGCCGGTTTTAACGCCGCCATCGTCCTCCTGACGATCCTGCTGGTGCCGCCCGTACAGCTGACGGCCCGTCTGGTCGCTCCCGGTGTGGTATGGGGCTTAGCCCGGCCATCGGATGCCATTACAGCGGCGGCGGTCGGCTGGCTGATTGGCGCGCTGGTCCAGCTTGTGCTTCAGCTTCCCGGTTTGCGCGGCGCGCATCTGCACCTGACGCTGAACTGGAATCACCCGGCCATCGGCCAGATCGTGCGCCTGTATACCCCGGTCATGTTTTCGCTGGTGCTCGATACGCTGGTCATTCGTACCTTCAGCTACAACCTCGCCAGCCAGAGCGTCGAGGGCAGCACGGGTTATATGAACTGGGCCACAACGCTGATTCAGTTTCCCCAGGGTCTGGTGGCGACGGCCATCAGCATTGCCATTCTGCCGACTCTGTCGCGGCAGGCGGTGTCGATTACCGACGCAGGGCGGCAGGCGTTCCGCGATACGCTGGGCCTGGGCCTGCGCTTAGCCACGACTCTGATCCTCCCGGCGGCGGTTGGGTTATTCGTGCTGGCGACGCCGATTGTGGCGCTGCTGTTCCAGCACGGCGCGTTCACCCCATTCGATACGGTCATCACGGTCACGGCGCTGCGCCTGTACCTGATTGGTCTGCCCTTCGCGGCGCTCGACCTGCTGCTGGTGTATGCCTTTTACGCCCGGCAGGATACGCTGACCCCGGCACTGGTCGGTCTGTTGAGCCTGACGGTCTATATGGTGGCAGCGATCGTCCTCTTTCCGACGTTCAGCCTGTTCAGCCTGATGATCGCCGACAGCCTCAAGCACATGGTCCACGCGCTCGTATCGAGTTATTTGCTGGCGCGGCGTATCAACGGCCTGGGCCAGCAGCGCCTGCTGCGGACGATCGGGAAAGCGGGGCTGGCTTCGCTGGCGATGGGCGTCGTGACTGCGCTGCTGCTGCCCTATCTGATCCAGTCTATCGGCACACCCAGCCTGCTGCACGAAGGGCTGCTGGTCCTCGCCAGCGGCGGCGTGGCCGTGATCCTTTACCTGGGCCTGTCGTTTATCCTGCGAATCGAAGAACTGCGGTGGCTGTGGGGGCTGGTGCGCCAGCGGGTAAAAGTCTGATGAGAAACGACGATCGGTGTGGGTAGGTCATGATAGCATTAGGCTGAACCTGTCCAAGCTTAGCGCGCAAGATCCATGCGATCGATCTTGCAGTCAGTTTTCTATGCGGATTTCTGCCAGTCTATTACTCATACTCCTGACCGCCTGTCAGGTCTTTTCCTATCCGGCTCAATCCAACCCGCCGTCGGTCGTGGACAAACGTGCTGCAAGCGGCGAACAATGGACCCGGCACAATGAGGGTGAAGTCAGCCTGAGCATTGTGGTGCCGCGCGGATGGGAAACCTACAACACCTCAGTCGGCATCGTGCTGAACGAATACATCGGTGGCAATGCACCCGATACGCCGCTGAACGGTTTTTTGATTCATATCTTCATCCCGCATGACAAGCACTTTACCCTGCCGGACTCGGATGATGTGAATATGGCCTGGTTCGTCCTGAATCAGGTCGTGACCAATCCCGACTACATCGGCGGTGCGCTGGTGAGCGAGCCGGTCGCCTTCGAATGGGATGACTACGATGCGGCCTACTATCTGCTGAACAACCGCGACCAGACCGTGACGATGCTGCTGGCGCTGGCGCTGCCCGATCAGAACCTGGTGGTGGCGCATGTGAGCGTGCCGGAAGCGCAGGCGGCGCGCATCCGAGCGCTTCTGCCCGATTTGTTGGGGACGCTGACGGTCGATGGGCACCATCTCAACGCCGCCGCTCTGAGCGCGCTGCCGGACCCGCTGGTGTTTCCGTCGTCGGATTGAGTTCGCTGTTTACAGCGCCTGTCCACCGGTCGTACACTTGGGAACTGCCGGTGCGATGAAGCCGGATATGGAGAATGGAAATCGTCAACCGTGATGTGCACACGCCTGTTTCACCGAACCCTGATCCTCGTGCTGATTCTGGCGGCCAGTCTATTGATCATCCCTGCCGCTTCCCTTCAGGACACCGCCGCCGTCGAAGAACTGGTGCCCGAAGTCGTGTCGGTGCGCCCGCATGAACCGTCCGCTTTTACCCAGGGGCTGATCCTGTATGACGGCCTGCTGTATGAAAGCACCGGGCGCTACGGCCAATCCTCGCTGCGCCAGGTGGACCCCGAAACCGGCGAGGTGCTGCTGTATCTGCCGATTCCAGAGCAGTTTTTCGCGGAGGGACTGGCGCTGGCCGATGGCGGCCTGTACCAGATCACCTGGCGCGAACAGACGGCCTTCCGCTTCAACCTGTCCGCCTTTACCGAACACGCACCTCTGGAAGTCAGGACCTTTCCGTATGTCGGCGAAGGCTGGGGGTTGTGTTACGACGACGAATTTTTGTGGATGAGCGACGGCTCGGACATCCTGACTCTGCGCGACCCGGAGACCTTCGATTCGGTGGAAACGCGCCAGGTCACGCTCGAAGGGGTGCCCCTCGGTCAGCAGACTTCCACCGGGGAGCCGATCATCACGCCAGCGCCCGCCGCGCCGGGTGCCACGCCGGAAGCGGTGATCTACAGCGGCCAGCGCCTCGACCGCCTGAATGAACTGGAATGTGTCGGCGACTCGATTTATGCCAACGTGTGGCAGACCGATACCATCCTGCGCATCGATAAGGCCACCGGCGCGGTGACGGCTGAAATCGACGCTACCGGCCTGCTGCCCGAAGAAGACCGGCCCGGCGCCGATGTCCTCAACGGCATTGTTTATCTGCCGGAGACGGATACCTTCTTGCTGACCGGCAAATTATGGCCGAAAATGTTTGAAGTTCAGTTTGTTCCGGCGGAGTCAAAAGTCACAGGCTGATGAGCGCTCGTTCGATGAATCGCCCCAATCCCTGGCTGCTGCGCCTGCCCCTGCTCCTCCTTATGGGGGCGGTGATGCTGGTCGGCCTGCTGGCGGCTTTCGCGGCGGGTGTGCAGGTGATGTACGCCAGCAGCGTCATCCCCGGCGTGCAGGTCAACGGCCTCAGCCTGGGGGGGATGACGCGCGCGCAGGTCATCACCACGCTGGAACAGACCTTCACCTATGCCGATGAAGCCATCTTCACTTTCCGCAATGAAGAGCGCTTCTGGCAGTTCAGCGCCGGGGAGCTGGGCGTGGCGCTGGATGCCGGGGCGACCGCCGATCAAGTCCTGGCCGCCGGGCACGCGGGCAGTCTGCCGGTGAACCTGGCGGAACAGGCCAGCATCTGGTTCAGCGGGCGGGCCATCGCGCCGGTGGTGCGCTACGATCAGACCGTGGCGCTGGAGCGCTTGCAGGCCATAGCCAGCGAGATCAATCGGCCCGCGCAGAATGCCGCTCTGGACATCAACGGCATCTTCATCAGCACCTCGCCCTCCACCATCGGCCAGACGGTAGACGTCCAGGCCACGCTCAACGAACTGGATAATGCCATCCTGCGGCTGGATACTGGCGGGGAAATTCCGCTGGCGATCCAGACCGATTATCCACTGGTCACAACCGAAGCAGTGGAAGCGGCGGCGGCGCGCGCCCGGACCGCCGTCAGCGCCCCGGTGTCGATTATCGCCAGTCGTCCCGATGGGCAGGCGCTCGGCCCCTGGACTGCCATGCCCGACCAGATCGGCAGGCTGCTGAGCAAAACGCCGGTCTTTAACGGCGACGGCACGGTCAGCTACGACATCAGCCTCAACGTCGAGGTCTTCCGCGAATTTCTGGAAAACCTCGCGCCCAGCCTGGCGAGCGAAGCCAAAAACGGGCGTTTCCACTTTAACGAAGATGCGCGCCAGTTGGAGGTTTACGAATCCGCCGTGAATGGGCGCGCGCTCAACGTCGATGAGACCCTCAAGCGCGTCGAAGCCGCCATCTTCACGCCAGAACCCGCCGCACGGCAGGTGCCGGTGGCCTTCGATTACATCCTGCCTAAGTACCACGACCACATCACGGCGACTGAACTGGGCATCACCCAGTTAGTTTCCGAGGCGACCACCTATTACACCGGCTCGACGGCTAACCGCATCCAGAATATTATCGAGTCGGCACGGCGCTTCGACGGTGTCATCGTCGCGCCTGGCGAGGAATTTTCATACAACACCGTTCTGGGCAATATCACGCCGGAAGATGGCTTCGTCGAGGGCTTCGTCATCGTCGGCGGGCGGACGGTACGCGGGGTGGGCGGCGGCGTCTGCCAGGTGAGCACGACGATGTTTCAGGCGGCCTTTTATGCCGGGTATCCCATTACCGAGCGCTGGGCACATGGCTACCGCGTCGGCTATTACGAGCGCGGCGAAGGCGTCGGCATGGATGCCGCCATTTACCAGGGCGACCCGGCCCTCAACGAGCGCAGCCTCGACCTGCGTTTCGTCAACGACACCCCCTATCACCTGCTGATCGAATCGTCGATCTATCCCGGCGAAGACGCAGTGCAGTTCCGTTTCTACAGCACGAGCGTCGGGCGACAGGTTGTCAAACGCGGGCCGACCATCCAGAATGTCGTCTCCGCCAAACCCACGCTCTATCAATCCAATCCCGATCTGCGCGCAGGGCAGGAGCGCTGGCTCGACTGGCCCGCGGAAGGGGCCTATGTCGAAGTGACCCGCGTCCTGCTCGATGCCAACGGCAACGAGATCGACAGCACCCGCTTTCGCACGCAGTACCAGCCCTGGGGTGCGGTGGTCGAGGTTGCGCCCGGTGATCCGCGCCTGACGACGACCGGTTAGCAGCGGCGAATCCCTTTATCCAACCTACATCGAACCACGCGTACAATAGGTAGTGTCCGTTGGGTAAACGTGGCCGAATGTCATGATCGCAGCCCTGCCGCGAAACATATCTCTGCACCGTGAAGTCCTTATCCGCTACCTGAATATCGTCTTGCTGGTGGTGCTGGCAGGGGGCTACATCAGCTATATCATCGTGGGGATCATCCGCCAGACCGCGCCCTATGATTACGGGTTGATCGTGCGCGGGACGCAGACGTTCTGCCATCAGCCAGATGTATTCCAGTATGGCCCCGCCCAGGACAATTATTATCCGGCCCCGTTGTACACCAGCCTGTGCCTGCCGCTCCAGCTCGCCCCGGTGCTGCTCCAGGTGCTGTGGCAGTTGCTGCCGCTGATCCTGGTGATCTGGTTGTCACGCGGCCAGGCTGTCGCGCTGCTGTTTCTCCCGTTTGCCGACCATGCCCTGCTGGGGCAGAGCACCTGGCTGGTGCTGCCGCTGTACATGCTGGCGGCCCGGGAATGCCTGGACCGTCCGCCGCGCGCCTGGCATGGGCTGCTGCTCCCGCTGGCGATCATCAAACCGCACGTGGCCTTCGCTGCCGCCATCTGGCTGATTTACCGCTGGCGACGTTTCCCGCGCGTGCTGGCCGTTGGCGCAGTCAGCGCCGCCTTGATATACCTGCCCGCTTTTTTCATGCGTCCGAACTGGCTGCTGGAATGGCTGGCTCACCGGCGGGGATTGGAAACCTGGCTGGGAGTCGCAAGCGCGGCGCGCATCCCCTTCCGCCTCGGCAGTGACTCGATGCTGCTCATCGGCCTGTTTGCGGTGGTTGTGGGCCTGCTCATCTACAGTCTGCTGCGCTGGAAACGCGGTCGCCTCACGTTCTACGATTGGCTTCTGCTGTTCTGTCTGAGCAACCTCCTGATCGTCAACTACGACCTGATTATCCTGCTGCCGTTTGTGCTGGCGCGGCGGCGTCTGCGCGCGCTGGTGCTGGTGATCAATCTGTTTGCCTGGCTGGTCACGCTCAACCTGCTGGGACACGAGCACACCTATAATCCGATGGGCGTGAGCCTGCTGATTCCGCTGATTCTCGTCGCCGAACGCCTGCTGACCGCTCCCCATTCTTACACCGGGCAATTGCAGCAGAATCAAATCGACGATTAAAGGTTTTGTTGAACCGCGGCGTCTACCGAGAACGCAGAGAAAATATCTCCTCCTCATTCCTCCGTATTTGATCTTTTACGAATCCTCTCCGAGTGTTCGCTCCAATCGCTCGTTCTCCCCCGGCGTTTGCCTGGAGTATGCCGGGTGATGCTATAATGGAGGAACACACAGTTCTCTGATCCCATGCGAACACCCACTCACTGACATACGAATGCCGAACGCCGCGTTTGTGGGGGTATCAGGCTGTAATAAACTTGATTATGATTAGAATAGAGATAATACGCGATCGAACGATCCCACAGGCAGGAGTGCAGCCTGTGATGATGGGCAGGAGTGAAGGCGATCATGACCGATCTTATCGGCCAGACTATTGACCACTTTCGGATCGAGCGGCAGGTAGGCCAGGGCGGTATGGGGGTCGTCTATGAAGCGACCGATTTATCGCTCAACCGGCGGGTGGCGCTTAAGATCATGCACAAGCACCTGGCGACGCACGACATGTTCCAGCAGCGGTTCGTGCGCGAGGCGCAGAATGCCGCCCAGCTCAAGCACCCCAACATCGTTCAGGTTCACCAGTTCTTCAGCAAAGAGAGCCAGCTTTTCCTGGTGATGGAACTGCTCGAAGACGGCAGCCTGCACGACTATATGCTTCGCCAGCGCGAGCAGGGCAAACGCATCGACCAGGGCGAAGCGGTCGAACTGGTGCGGCAGATCGCCACCGGCCTGTATTACGCCCACCAGCAGGGTATGATTCACCGCGACATCAAACCGGCCAACATCCTGCTGACCAAAGACCCCGACGGCAACAATCCCTTCACCAGATACCGGGCGCTGATCGCGGATTTCGGGCTGGCGAAGCTGGCGCAGGACGTCCAGCTCACGCAGTCCGGGCCGGTGGGCACCCTGGCGTACATGTCGCCGGAGCAAATTCTGGGGCAGAAGATCGACGCGCGCTCCGACATTTACGCACTCGGCGTCATCCTGTTCGAACTGGTGGTCGGCCAGCGTCCGTTCAACCCGCGCTCGATCCGTGAAGCCGTTCAGATGCACCGCAAGGGACCCGTGCTGACCCCGGAAAACCGGCCTGCGGGCCTGCCGTTGGAACTGGAAGAAGTGATCAACCGCTGTATGGCCGCGGACCCGAAAGATCGTTACCAGTCGGCGCATGAAGTGGCCTATGCGCTGCGCCATTTTCAGCAGGGCGATTCCGAGCGGATGAAAGCCACGCAGCCGCAGCCCTCACCCGAACTCATCGGCCCGCAGACTCACGTCACGAACCCGACCTGGCCGAACCGCGATCCCTCGATTTATCCACCGGCGGACCGTTCCGACGTCTACACGCAGGATCTGCTGCTCATCAGCTACCGGTCCAAACAGCTCGATCCGTTTCCGATCAATCAGGGCATCGTCACGATCGGGCGCGAGGCGGGCAATCATCTGGTGCTTCAGGGCGAAAAATCTGAAGTCTCGCGTTTTCATGCGCGTATCGAACGCAACCCCGAAGGCGGTTATTACGTCATCGACCTGGGTTCGACCAACGGCACCTATCTGGGCCGCGACCGGCTGCAACCGAACATCGCCCGCTATTGGGAGCCGGACGCCGTGGTGCGCATCGGCGATTACTGGATGCGGCTCGACCTGATCGCCAACCGCAACAAGACCCAACCGCCGAAGGTTGCGCCTGCGCCAGCCCCACGCGAAACGGCAGGCCGCACCCAGCCGCACCGCGCCGAGGCTCCTGAGCAGCCCGCGCCTCAGCAGGGTATCGAATCTGAAAGTATTCAGGTCCAGACCAGCCAGACGAATGTCGTGGTCGATCCCGGCTCACACATCGACATCACCCTCAACGTCACCAACCGCAGCAAATACGTCGATCATTACGGCGTTCAGGTGCAGAATCTGCCGCCCGAATGGGTCACGCTGCCCACCGCGCCGCTCAAGCTGCTGCCCGATAAAAACGATACGATGACCATCCGCCTGCATCCCCCGCGTCAGAGCGGCAGCCGGGCCGGTCAGCATCAATTCTCGCTGCGGATCGGCAGCCTGAAGTATGCCAACGTTTACACGACCATCAACTGTATGATGGAGATTCATCCCTATTACGCCTTTAGTGCCAGCCTGGAGCCGCGCCTGGTCCAGCGATATGTGCCGGTGCTGGTGACGATCACCAACGAAGGCAATGCGGTAGACACCTACATGCTGACGCCCAACGACAGCCAGTATGCGCTGACATTTACGCTGCCAGACCTGCCCATCGAGATCGCGCCGGGTGAGACAGTCGAAGTACCGGTCGAGGCCTCCCCACGCCGCCAGAAGCTCGTCGGCTCGACGACCGTGCACGCGTTTGACATCACGGTGACGGGCAAGGGGCCGGGGATTGCCCCCAAGCAGCTTCAGGCCGCACTCCAAAGTGGGGCGCTCGTCCCGCGCGTGGTGGTGGGGATCGCCGCGCTGCTGGGCGTGACGGGTTGTCTGGTGCTCACTCTGGCGCTGGTCAGCCTGCTTGGAGGTCGGCAGCAGGGTGAGGTCAACGCGACGGCGACGGCCCAGGTGGTGGATCAGACCGCCCAGGCCGGGCTGGACAGTGATGGGGATAACCTGACGAATGAGCGCGAGCTTCAACTGGGCACCGACCCCTTTAATGCCGACACGGATGGGGATGGACTCGAAGACGGCGAGGAAGTGCGCACCTGGGGCACGGACCCCCTGAAGCGCGATACCGACAACGACACGCTGCTGGATGGCACCGAGGTCCAGGGATGCACCAGCCCAACCAACCCGGATACGAATGGGAACGGCGTGCCGGATAATATCGACCCGGCACCGTGCGAGGCCGCCTCGCCGACACCCACCCTGACCGCCACCAATATTCCCACCGCCGAGCCGCCGCCAACCGCCACCGCCACCACGACACCGTTGTTCGTGCCGACGGCGACGAGTCTCGTGCCGCCGACCGCTATTCCGCCTGTGACGGCGACACCGCTGCCGCTGCCATCCTCGACGACACTCCCGTTCCCGACGGATACCCCAACGCCGTAAGCACATTCAGGGGTGCATCCCGGTGCGCCCCTGACGGTTTTGATCCAGGGAATTATCCCCTCACAACCGGTATAACCATAAGCCATCAGTCGCGGACCTGTTTCAGGGGATAACCCCCAAAATAAATGCTGCTTTTCAGCGCTCGATCATGGCGAGAGCATGTCCCGAATGGGTTCTCTCTCCTGGCACCTATCCTCTGCCTGTAGACCAACAAATTGCCATCCTGATCAAAGTCAGGGATGATATGACTTTGATACGACGGTGAGGATTTCATACTTGACCCTTATGATCTATAATGACCCTCAGTACACGCCTGTAGTCCAACGGCAGTTGAAAAGCAATACTTTCCGTGAAAATCAGAAGTACGCGGAAATGAAGGGGCGTTTCATAAAACACTCCGACGCATCAACCCTGACTTCACGCCGTATAATGACTCTTTCAACACGCTCATGGCTGTGCCTGACGGAATTTTCCAGCGCCAGCTTGAAAGGGTATGGCTTTGAACAATCCAGAGAAGTCCAACGTCACTGAACTGGCGACGCTGACACTCGCGCGGTTGGTCATGAACATGACGCGCCGTTTCCCCTATCCCTTCCTGCCGGAAATCAGCCGTCAGTTGGGCGTTTCGCTCGATAGTGTTCAGAACGTCATGGCGGTCAACGCGGGCGTGGGCATCGGCAGTCCACTCCTCGGACCCATCGGTGAGCGCTATGGGCGGAAGCGCGTCATGATGGGATCACTCATTCTGATGATGCTTGCCAGCGCCGTCGGCGCGATCGCCCCGCAGTTTGGCCTCTTTGCGGGCGTCATGATCGCCTTTGGTATCGTCAAAATGGTCTTCGCCCCGGCCATCTCCGCCTATATCGGCGATCATATCCCCTACGAGCGCCGCGGCACGGCGATCGGCGTCACCGAACTGAGTTGGGCAGGTTCGCTTCTCGTCGCCGCGCTTATTGTGGGCTTTCTCCTTGGCGCGTTCGGCTTGCAGAGCGTCTTTTTGATGCTGCTGGTCGCCTGCCTGCTGGCGCTGGCGGCGGTCTATCGCTACCTCCCCGCCGATCATCCCAATGGCGACGCCATCCCAAGCGGCATTACCCCGTTGGCGACCTGGCGCGCCCTCCGCAGTAATCCCGTTGCCTTTCGCGCCTTGACCTTTACGTTCCTATTCGTCATCGCCAACGAGATTTTCTTCATCAACTACAGCGCCTACATGGAAACCACCTTCGACCTCGCGCTGACCGCCCTCGGCATAGTCACGGTTGTCATCGCCGTCGCCGAAGTCTGCGGCGAATTTGCCGTCATTGGCTTTGCCGACCGTTACGGCAAGCGCCGCGTCACTTTGATCGGCGTCGCCGTGTCCAGCATCGGCTACATTCTGCTGCCGGTCTTCTCCTTCAGCCTCCCGCTGACGTTGGCGATCGTCTTTCTGATCTTCTTCATGCTCGAAAGTGCGATTGTCGCCTCGGTTACGCTCTACACCGAAATCCTCCCAGATGCTCGCGCCATCATGATGAGCAGCTACGTCGGCGCAGAATCATTTGGTCGTCTCGTCGGCGGCGCGCTTGGCGGCTGGCTCTACGTCACCCTGAATAACTTCAGCCTCATCAGCACCATCTCGACCACCATCGCCTTCTGCTCGCTCTTTCTGCTGTGGCGCTTCGTCCACGAAAAACAAATATAAAGCTTCACAACAGGTATAATCGGAAGCAGTTAGCCGTGTAATGCTTTCAAAGGATATTCCCCTTCATCAATCATGAACGCCGACTCCCGCCGCAATTTCCGTCTCTGGCTTACCCTCCTACTCATGCCGCTGCTAAGTCTCGCGGCGGCACTGTGGGTGCTGGTCGCCACTCAGGATCGCCAGCGGATTGTCCCACTGCCAGCCGCCGGGCCGACTCCTACCGTCGATCAGCCGCTGTTGGGTGAACGCGCGCCGAATTTCGAACTGCCGACGCTGGATGGGGGCACCCTGCGCCTGAGCAGCCTGCGCGGGCGGATGGTCTTCGTCAATTTCTGGGCGAGCTGGTGTGACCCATGCCGCCGCGAATTTCCGGCGTTCGAGGCGTTTGCGGCGCAGCAGGCGGATGCACTCGTGCTGGCCGTCAATGTGGGCGAGACGCCCGGTCAAATCCGCACGTTTCTCGATGAAGTTGGCGCGCATTCGGTGCGGGTGCTGCTCGACGTGGACTTTCAGGTCAGCGGTGCCTATCATGCCGACCTGTACCCTTCGACCTTCGTCGTTGACCCCGCCGGGATGGTCACCGCCTTCCACCTGGGCGAGATTACACTGGCGGATCTGAACGGCTATCGCGGCGGGGCTTCATGATTGCCGTGTGCGCGAATATCCGCTATAACTCAGGGAATGAAGTTGAACTGCCAGGGGGATGACCGGCTGTGGATATTGCCCGCGCGTTTACGTATACGTTTGATGATGAGGATTGGGTCGGCAAAGTTGTCATGATCGTCGTCTGGACGTTCATCGCCGCCATCCCATTGATTGGCTTGATCGGGGCGGCAGCGCTGGCAGGCTACGTCGTCGAACTGGTGCGCAACATGCAGCGCGGCGAAACCAACCCCCTGCCGCGCTGGGACAACGTAGGCGACAAAATCATGAGCGGGGCGAATGTGCTCATTGCGGCTTTCGTCTATAACCTGGGCAATATGCTGCTGATTTGCAGCTTCGTCCTGCTGATGCCGATCCTGGGGGGTGGGGGCGATGTCTCGGCCACCAGCACAGTGTCACTGGCGATCGGCTGCTGCCTGTCGATCTTCCTGTTCATCTACAACCTCATCATCTGGCCGCTGCTGGCGGTCGGTACGGTGTTTTATGCCCGCAGCAACGAGATCAGCGCCTTTTTCCAGATGGGCCGCATCTATGGCACCATCAACCGGCACATGGGCCTGACCGTGCAGTGGATGCTTTTTGTCCTGCTGGCCGGGTTCGTCCTCGGTCTGTTCAACGCGGTGCCGTGCATCGGCTGGATCGCGTCTCTGGCGCTGACCATGCCCATTCATGGGCACCTGCTGGGTCAGTTTGGGGCACGCATCGACGACAAGCCGAAGAGTAAGCCCAAGCCGCAGCCGAGGCGCGTCGGATCGTGACCTGGCTGCGATGAAACGCGGTGAACCTGTGAAGACTCTGGCGGTTGTGCTGCGGCGCGCCAGCGCTCATGACTGCGATCAGCTGGCGAGCATGAATCTGGAGCTGATTCGGGATGAAGGCAGCCGCAACCCGATGACGCAGATAGAATTGTCGGAGCGGATGCGGCGCTGGCTTAAGAACGGTTGGGACGCGCTGCTGATCGTCGTCAACAAAGCGGTGGTCGGCTACATTCTGTATCAGATACGCCCTGACGAATATTACCCGGAGCAGCGTGACGTTTACGTCCGGCAGTATTTCATCAAGCGGCCCTTTCGGAGCAAAGGCATTGGTCAGAAGGCGTTTCAGCAGATTCAGGCGGATTATTTCCCCCCCGACGCGGCCCTCGTCGTAGACGTGCTGGCGACCAACCCCGGCGCGCGGCGCTTCTGGGAAAAGCTGGGTTTCGCCTCATACGCCGAAAACTTACGCCTGGAAAAACGCGGGAGCAGCGATGGATCCCATCCTCCAACAGCAGATTGATTATTATCGGGCACGCGCCGGAGAGTATGACGAATGGTTTTACCGCGTCGGGCGCTACGATCACGGCCCGGAACTCAACCAGCAGTGGTTCGACGAAGCCGGGCAGGTCATGGCGGCTTTGCAGGCGCTGGGGCCGGTCGCTGACGCGCTGGAACTGGCCTGCGGCACCGGCATCTGGACCGAACAACTGCTCAGGATCAGCCAGCAGGTGACGGCGCTCGATGCTTCGCCAGAGGTGATGGCCGTCAACCGCGCCCGGCTGCAATCCGACCATGTGCGTTACGAGCAGGCGGACCTCTTCGCCTGGGAACCGGCAGGGACATTTGATCTGGTCGGTTTCGGTTTCTGGCTGTCGCACGTACCGCCCGACCAGCGGGATGCCTTCCTCGACAAAGTCGCGCGCGCCACCCGTCCCGGCGGACACCTGTTTCTGGTGGACTCGCTGCGGGCCAATTATTCCAGCGCCAGGGACCACGCCGCCTATGAACCGGAAAGCATCC
>JAIOHO010000594.1 GCA_019912905.1 Anaerolineae bacterium | reverse complement strand
GCTTATGACTGGCGTGTCATCGGACAGGCTGCCGACCTGGTGCAGATCAACCTGGGACTCGACCCGACCACCTTCGCCACCGGCCAGGACAAACTGGTCGAGGCGATGCTGCGCTGGACAGTGGGCGAAATCGAACGCAGCAAGGTGCTCATCGGCCTCTCCGCCCGGTCGATCCGGCAGGCGGCAGGCAGCCTGACCCCCATCGGTTACGCCGATGCTCTGGCGGGACTGGGCAACGTCGCCATCGAAGCCGAAACCACCGAAGCGGGGACTATCCTGCCGGGCACGGAAATCCGCGCCAGTCTCGACGGTTTCCGCGCCGTGTCCGAACTGGACCCGGAGGCGCAGACGCCCTACATCGAATATCACGACGAGAACGATAATCCGGTCGCCAAAATCTGGCTCACCACCGGCGAGGCCCTGCGCTTCCGTATGGATCGCACGGTGCCGTTTGCGCTCGGCGGTGTGGCCTTCAATGACCTGCTCGCCAGCGATGTGGCCGACGACGTGATGACGGCCATCCTGAATTACAAACTCCAGATTCCGGCGGTCTCCACCCCGCGCAATCTGGCCCTGCGCTGGCGCATCGAAAGCGCGGGCAATCTGGTCGATGAAATTGATACGGACCTGAACGAAGACCTGGTCGTCACCCTGAACGCGCCGGACGGCAATTACGCTGTGAATGTGGCGGTCGTGGATGGCAGCGAGAGCGTGCCGCGCAGCGGACAGGCCGTGGCCTTGTACGCGCCGACGCAGACCCCAACCCCGGTTCCGACAGCCACGCCGACGCCCAGCCCGACCCCGACTCAAGTGGTCGTGGCGGCAGCTCCAGTGACGGCACCGAAGGGAGCCGCCGTCGCCAGCGCGGGCAACATCGTCGTCGGCAATTTCGAATACGGCGGTCACGTCACCAGCACCAACAGCGAACGAGCCGCCTCAGCCATGCGCCGCGCCGGGATGACCTGGATGAAGGTGCAGGTGCGTTACAACGTCGGCATGGGAGCCGGTTCGGTCTCCGGCATCATCAACGACGCCAAAGGCCGGGGCTTCAAAATCCTGCTGGCGGTCGTCGGCAGCCCCGGTGAACTTGGGTCCGGCGGCACCGGCTATATGGACCAGTTCGCATCCTTCCTGGGCGGCGTCGCCGGTCAGGGACCAGACGCCATCGAAGTCTGGAACGAACCGAATATCGACCGCGAATGGCCCACCGGCCAGATCAGCGGCGCGATGTATGCCGATATGCTGCGCCGGGCCTATTCTGCCATCAAGGGGGCCAATGGCAGCGTCATGGTCATCAGCGGTGCACCCGCGCCCACCGGGGCGGAAGGAGCCTTCCCCGGCCAGGTGGTCAACGATGACAACTGGGTTCGCCAGATGATCGACGCGGGCGGCCTGCAATATATGGACTGCCTGGGCGCACACTATAACGAGGGCATCGTCGCCCCCACCGACCGCGGCGGTGACCCCCGCGACAACTACTACACGCGTTATTTCTACGGTATGCTGGACACCTATTGGAGCCTGAGCGGGGGGCAGAAACCGATCTGCTTCACCGAGTTGGGCTTCCTGACGTCTGCGGGCTATTCGCCGCTGCCGGGATTCTTCGCATGGGCGCAGAATGTTTCGCTCGATCAGCATGCCGCCTGGCTGGCCGATGCGGCAGCCCTGGCGTCGCAGAGTGGCCGTGTGCGCCTGATGATTGTCTGGAACGTCGATTTCACCGCCTATGGTTCTGACCCGCAGGCGGGCTACGCGATGATCCGTGCCGATGGAAGCTGTCCGGCCTGCGATGCAATGGCCCGGGCACGCTAAAGGAGGAAGATCACATGGCTGCACGCCCCAATAGCCGCCGTCGCGGTATCCGTACTTTTGCCATTATCTGGAGCCTCATCACCGTGTTGATGGGGGCCAGCACCTTCGTCGCCATTTACTGGGTTTATGGCGTCATCAATCCGACCAGCAACAACCTGACCGATACCGGCAGTGTGGCCCTGCCGCTGTCCACCAAC
>JAIOHO010000593.1 GCA_019912905.1 Anaerolineae bacterium | reverse complement strand
GTCGGTCCATGCCTGAATCCATTCCTCACGATGCACGTCAATCTCGGCGCTGTCCACCTGGACCGGCTCCTGGGCAACCTGCGCATAGTTGACGAAAATCTCCGGCAGCGTGGCATCCGGGATCACCGGGAAGACAAACATCTGGAGCGGCATGTCTTCCTGGAAATCCAGGCTGAGCATGAAGTCGATAAACTGCTGCGCTTCAGCCTCTTTCTCGGTGCCGTTCAGGATACCCGCAAATTCGATCTGGCGGAAGCAGGTATTCGGCGCGACGATCGAGCCGGTTGGGGCCGTTTCCGGGGGTGTCTCCATGTAGTACACCTCGACGGGCGGGCTGCTGGCGTAGCTAACTACCAGGGGGTAGCTGCCTTCGCTGCCTGCCGCGCCGCTGAAATCGCCGAAATAGGCCGTCTCCCAGCCGTCATCGACGCGCACGTCATTCGCCGCCAGGTCCGCCCAGTAATCGAGATAGGTGTAATCGCCCTCGGTGCCAAAAACCCCAATGGTCGTTAGCAGGAAGGCCAGCCCGGGCGAGGACGTCGCCGGGTTCTCGACCACCAGCAGCCCTTTGTAAGCCGGTTGGGTCAGGTCCGCCAGGCTTTCCGGCAGCGCCAGATCCTGGTCCGCGAAGTAGGCCGCATCATAATTCAGGCAGACATCGCCGAAATCTATAGGCGTCACGTGATATTCCGGGTCCAGCAGGAATTCCTCCGGCACATTTTCCAGCAGCGGCGACTGGTAGGGGACAAACAGATCGTTCTCCAGGCCGCGGCTGAGAAAACGTATTGTCGATCCCGAACAGCACGTCACCCAGCGGGTTGGATTGGCTCAGGATGGATTGATTGACCATCGCCCCTGCATCGCCGCTGCGCAGGATTTCGACGGTGATCCCCGTCTCCTGCTCGAACTTCGCCAGCACGTCTTCGCTGACGTTAAAACTGTCGTGCGTGACCAGGGTCAGCACGTGGTCCTGTGCTGCTGCCGGTCCAATCAATGTCAGCAGCAGGACAGCCACACCAAGAAACCTCATAACTACCTCCCTGTAAACAAAAACCACCCCTGCCGTTTGAGCAAGGGTGGTCGGTACGCGAGTATCGGAAACACTCCCTACGCCGGCATGATCCGGATCAGGTTGAGGGTCGATGCGGCAGTACGCATCCTCTCAGCCCGCTTGCGCGGACTCCCCTGGTCTTATGGAATTGAAGGTAAGTATAGCGCTGCGGGAATCAGCCTGCAATGGTTATTTTGTGTCGGTTGGCGTTTCTGCGAGAAACCCCGCCAGATAGTCCGCGAACTGGCCTGCGTTGCACTGATCGACGTAGCGCAGCAATTCCCCACCCGCCACAGGATAATCCGGGTAGCAGCTGGTCGGCCAGGCCCCATTGGGCGCATGGACGATGTAATCGGCCCCCGGTGCGGGCAGCATCTGCCCATCGAGCGAGAGTTTCACACGATCTACCACCCGCTCGACCGTCACGATCACCGTTTTGGCGATGTACACCAGTTCCATATCGATGCCGAGATTGTTATTCAGCCTGACATTGCCGAACGGGTCCGCCTCCAGCCCATGCAGCACCGCCACGTCCAGCGGAATCGCCGGGAAAGCCATCAGGGTTTCCCCGCTGTAGGGATCGGAGATGGTCTTTACATCCGGGCGAAGGCGCGGCAGATCGGTGCCTACCCAGGCAATCGATGGCATGAAGCCCACCCCGGCCATCGTCGCCCGCATCCCCATGACGATGCTGGCCTCGGTCTCTTCCAGCACGCGGATCGAGCTGCGCTGGGCCGCCTCGGTAAACATGGGAGCCAGGCCGAACGATTCCAGCCCGAAGTAGACGCTCCGCACGGTGCCGACGCATCCAGCCCCAACCAGCAGGTCGGACTCAAACCCAGCGGTGAAACACAGCAAAGTCAGGTCTTTGGGACGAATTTCACGGCGCAGCAGCGCCTTCACGAAGGCCACCGGACGCCGGTAGAGCGTCATCCCGCCCAGCGCAATCGTCTGCGAATCGCCGATGAGTTCGACGGCTTCTGTCAGAGTCACCTGTTTATGCATCAATGATGCTTCCCCTGCTGCATTCAGTTTTGATTGATCAGTTTCGCGTGCTGCGCTTTAGTCAGCCCTTTGACGACCAGGTCATAAGAATGGTCGATCATTTCCAACACCTCGTCCTCCGGGATGCTGCCATCGAGGGTCACCGTGTTCCAGTGGCGTTTGTTCATGTGATAACCAGGGATCACCGCTTCGTAAGTCTGCCGCAGCATGTCGGCCAGGGTCGGGTCGCACTTCAGGCTGATCGTCTGCGGCTGCGCATCGGTCGGCATCAGCGCAAACATCTTGCCCATCACTTTGAAGACCTCGGCTTCCGGCCCAAATGGAAACTCAGCCGTGGTGCCTTTTTTGTTCAGGCAGTAATCGCGTAACGTCGTTCGATCCATCCCTAAGACTCCGCTGACTGCATCCAAGCCCACAGGGAATTGTACCACCTGGACCCCCATTTGGCGGACTCTCACACGGCACTCAACCATATGCCGGACGGACGATGCTATAATGACCTCAATCAACCAGGTTCTGGAGTGAGTGATCCATGAAATCCGTTCAGAATGTATTACAGCGCGCGCGCCAGCTTCCGACGATGTTTGTGATGGTACTGGTATTTGGCGCTGGTTTCGCGTTTGGCAATCACAATCCCGTAACGCTTGCTCAGACCCCGTTTACCCAACCCGCCGAGACGGAGGACGTTTTCGAACCCTTCTGGCAGGTATACGACCTGATCCACGATCAATTTGTGCCACCCGATGGGGTACCCATCCCACCTCAGAAGCTGGTCGATGGAGCCATTCGCGGCATGGTCGAAACCCTGAACGATCAGAACAGCGGCTACATGGACGCCGAACAGTACCCCGTATTATTCGACGATCTTTCGGGCACGATCGAGGGCATCGGCGTCGTCATCCGCGATAACGAAGACACCGGCGGCATCGAAGTCGCAAACATTTTAGAAGGCACCCCCGCCGCCCAGTCAGGCATCAAAATCGGCGATATCTTTGCCGTTGTCGACGGCGAGGACGTGCTCGATTTCAACCAGATCGAACTGGCAGCCAAAGTGCGCGGACCGGCTGGCACCACCGTCAGCATCACCATGCTGCGGGATGGCGAACGCATCGACTTTGACATCACCCGAGAGCGGATCGACATTCCCAATCTCGAATCGCGCATGATCGGGGATACACACATCGGCTATATCAAGCTGAACGAATTTACGTCGGGTGCGCGCGCCGAAATTGATACAGCCCTCGAACAACTGCATCCCGACGAGTTAAACGGCCTCATCATCGATTTTCGCGGCAATCCGGGCGGCCTGCTCACCAGCGCCATTGACGTCGCCAGCGCCTTTGTCGAGGATGGCCCGATTGTGATCGAGGATTTTGGCAGCGACCGCGAACAGATCTTTCGTGCCAACGGTTCCTACGAACACCTGGGCATCCCGCTCGTCGTCCTCGTCGATGAGCGCAGCGCCAGTGCATCTGAACTCGTCGCTGGCGCGCTGCAAGATGTCGGAGCAGCGACGATTATCGGCGAAACGACCTTCGGCAAAGGCACCGTCCAGACTGTTCAGCAGCTCGTCAACGGAGGCGGTCTGCGCCTGACGATTGCGCGCTGGCTGACGCCTAACCGCCACTGGATTCACGGCGCAGGCATCACCCCGGACATCGAGGTGGATTGGGACCCGGACTCCTTTGACGACCCCAATGATCCCCAGTTGGCGGCGGCGGTCGATCATCTCCAATCGCTGACTCTCGCCCCCGTGGAATGACCTTGCGCATTCTCAGGCGCACCATTAAGATAACGTGAATCGGGCCGGGGACATCCGGCCTGATTTTTGGCCGCATCCTGCTCTGAGAACCTTAATGGTCACCATCACCCGCGCTCCCATCAACTACCGCATCGTCGTCATCGCCTATCTTGGCTTTATCGCCCTGGGGTTGCCTGGTGGTTTGCTGGGGGTTGCCTGGCCGTCCATGCGCGATACCTTTGGCATACCCTCCGCCGCGCTCGGCACCCTGCTGATCGCCAGCACAACCGGGTATATTCTTGCCAGCATGTTTAATGGGCGCATCGTCAGCCGCCTCGGGATGGGTCCCGCCCTGCTGCTCGCCAGCTTCCTGACCACAGCCGGCTTACTGGGCTTTGCCTTCGCACCAGGCTGGTGGCTGTTGGTGATCATGGGGCTGGTGCTGGGCGTCGGCCAGGGGATTCTGGACGCCGGGATGAACCTGTACTTCGCCAAACATTTCACACCACGCCTGATGAACTGGCTCCATGCCAGTTTTGGCCTGGGCGCAGCCCTCGGCCCGCTGCTGATGACGGTCCTGTTCCAGATCGGCCAATCCTGGCAGGTCGGATATATCGTCATGGCCGTCATTCAGCTTGCGCTGGCGGTAACTTTTGTCGCTACCCTGCGTGAATGGCATACCGACCCGGTCGAGGAACGCACCGAGACCACCGCCTCCGCACCTTCGCTGACCAATTCCCTGCGGCGGCCCCTGGTCCTGGCGAGTGTTGCCATGTTTTTCGCCTTCACGGGCATCGAAGCCACGACCGGCAACTGGAGCTTCACCATTTTCACCGAATCCCGGTCCATCGACATCATTACCGCTGGACAGTGGGTCAGCCTGTACTGGTGGAGCTTCACGCTGGGCCGTCTCGTGTTTGGTTTCATCGCCGACCGCATCGCCGTACTAACCGCTGTCCGTGCCTGCATGTGGGCCGTCCTGGGTGGAACCATCCTGTTTACCTTGAACGCCAGTGATGCGCTCAGTTTCATCGGTCTGCTGGTCATCGGTTTCGCGC
>JAIOHO010000592.1 GCA_019912905.1 Anaerolineae bacterium | reverse complement strand
TGTGTAATTTGTCACAAGCTTCCGAATCTTGCTTAGTTCCACAGCATTTATGTATAAGTCGTACAAATTTCTGTCTACTCTACTGCCATTTGCCAGTCAGGGTTCAATCGGTTACAACTTTCAGCTATCCACATAATTGTTCAGGACGGAAATCATGGAACTGGATCGTGTACAGCTTCAAAAAGATATTCAGGCTCAGTATGCCCGCGAACATGCGGAGCTGGGCGACAAGGGAACACTGGAACATCTCGAAAAATCGGAAGCGTGGGATTTTTCCGACACGCTGCGTAAAGGCGGTGTACTGGTATTTCCGCATGCAGGCGTTCAGGACTGCGGCTATCAGATCGCGGCCTGCGTGCGCGGCTGCCTCGACAGCGGCGCGGACCGGGTGCTGGTGATCAGCGTCCTGCACGCGTTTACAGAAGACATGGAACAGGCGCGACGGCGGGTGGCTGCGGGCGGCGATGTCACCCAGGAAATCTTCTGGGGGATTCAAGGCCCCGGCGCTCCGAGCGAGCGTGAAGAATGGAAGGGCGATCATGCGCTGATGAGCTGGCGGCATTTCTGGAACGCGGAAATCAAGCGGCGCGGCCTGCCCGCCTCACGCACGCCGCAGATGATCGAGCGCTATCCATACCTAGCTGGCGGCAAACCGGAGCAGATGCCGGGATTCGAGGAAGTAGCCGAAATCGCCAAAGACGCGGTCATCGTTTCGACGGCGGACGCCTTCCATCACGGCATCGGTTATGGCGATGCGCCCGAGGACACCTATGAGCCAGATGCAACCGGCCTGCGTCACGCCCAGGACGTGATTGAGGAAGGCATCCGCATCCTCGAACGCGGCGATTACTGGGGCTATAACCAGCACTGCGTCACGGCCAAGAGCGACGCCCGCGATGCCGGGCAGCTCTTCCGCTATCTGCGCGGGCCAATGACGGGCCGGGTGGCCGACCTCACCTACACCGATGCCTCCGAACTGTACAAACAACCCCGGCCTACCTGGGTCGCGGGGGCGCTGGTCGAGTGGCAGCGCGCCTGAGTTTCGCTATCGGGAGCGGCGGTCTGCGGGCCGCCGCTTTTCCATAAAGCACCTCCGCGTCCATCCTCTGTCTAACGGAAAAATTCACAGAAACCCCTCTGAAGTAGGGTTGACAGCACCTTCTCGCCTTGACATGATAGCTCCTATTCTCAGATTGCGCAGACCGGTCGCGCGTTCAGACTGAGAATAGTCATATGCTGTCCCGCATGCTGAAGCGGGGGGATACGCTGTAGAAAGGTAATCTGTTGATCAATAAGACCCTTGTCGCTGTCAGCGATCAAGTTTCTGCGGATTTACAGGGCGAGTCCGTCATCCTGAATCTCAAGACCGGCAGGTATTACGGTCTTGATCCGGTTGGAGCGCGAGTATGGGAGCTTTTGCAGAAACCCATTACCTTTCAACATTTGAAAGGTACGCTGTTAGACGAATTTGAGGTCGATGAGCATACTTGTGAACAGGACCTGCTCGAATTGTTGCAGCAGTTGGTTGATGTGGAACTGGTCGAAGTAGTTGATGCGCCTGGTGATTAAGTTTTTCTCTTTCCCCCTGGCCGATCAATGGCTGCTGATCCGATCCGCCCTCTGGATCAGTGCGGTTCGTCTTGCCCTGCGGGTGTTGGGTTTCGTGCAGGTGCGCCGCATTCTTGCCCGCTGGGGGCAAATCCACGGCGGTCCAGTGAATGAGGCGGCGGCCAGCCGGGTGATGTGGGCAGTGGATGTGGTCAGCAACCGCCTGCTGCGGCGCAAGCCCTGCCTGACGCGGGCGCTGGTCGCCCAGACCTTGCTGGCCCGCTGCAATTATCCAACCACCCTGCGCATCGGAGTCGCCCACAACTCGGACGGTCGTTTCGAGGCCCATGCCTGGCTGGAACACGAAGGCCAGATCGTCGTCGGCCAACTGGATGACCTGGCCCGCTTTACGCCGCTGCCCCCTCTGGAGATGAACCGAGTATGAGCGGAATTTGTGGAATTGTTCAGCGAGATAGGCAGCCGGTTGAGGCTGACGCGCTTTATCGGATGATGGCGGCGCTGGCTCATCGCGGGCCGGATGATACTGGGACCTGGGTGGATGGGCCGGTGGCGCTCGGCCACCTGATGCTGCATACCACGCCGGAGTCCCTTCAGGAAAAACTGCCGCTGACCGGCGGTGGTGGCAGCCTGATGCTGACCGCAGACGCGCGCATCGACAACCGCCCGGAACTGCTGAGCCACTTCGATTTTTCGGGCCGACCGCCTGCCGAGGTTGCCGACAGTGAATTGATCCTGGCGGCTTACGAGAAGTGGGGCGAATACTGTCCTGAAAAACTGATCGGTGATTTTGCCTTCGCCATCTGGGACCAATCCCATCAGCGCCTCTTCTGCGCGCGCGACACGATGGGGGTACGTCCTTTTTACTACTACACTTCCGAGCGCCTGTTTGCATTCGCCTCGGAGATTAAGGCCCTGTTCTGCCTGCCGGATGTACCCCGGGCGATCAATCCACGGGCCGTGGCCTATTTCATGGCCGCGCTCGAAGACGACAAGATCGTGACTTTTTATGAGGATATTGTCC
>JAIOHO010000591.1 GCA_019912905.1 Anaerolineae bacterium | reverse complement strand
GCAGTACCACCGAACCACCCGCCTATCCCGTTGAAACGGGATTGCTTGACGGTCCCCCCTTTTGCGTTGTCCCGCTGGTCTGAGCGTTGTGCTCGACTGTGCTGGCGGTTCCAGCAATGTGACAGAGGGAGTTCTCGCCATGTCCGATTCCGATCTTCGTGCCAAAATCCGTTCACAGATTAAGCCGTTCCCGCAGGAAGCGCAGTACCCGACCACCTGGGGAGGCGCGATGACCTTCGCTCAAATCCGCGACTCGCTGACGCCGAATATCAACCGGCTGACGCGTTACTATCGATACGTCGAAGTGGATATCCCCGACATGATCGCGCACGGCTTCATGAATTTATGGGAGAAGTTGGTCGAGCAGCCCGACTTCCTAATGAGCGTCGATCATGGCGGCGCGATCAAGTGAGTAATGTATCGCTCAGGCTCGTCACATTACAAGAAATTCTATCGCCGGGAGATGTATCTCGAAGACCTGGCGACACGCAGCGGTGATCCCGATGAATTCATCATCGACGGCTATGAAGGTCGTTTCTACACGGGTCACTCGGAATACTCACGCCACGTTGATCTGCGGATTGATCTTGAGCGTGCCATCCAGCACATAGCGGAGAAGTACATGCACAGCCTGACGCATCTAGCAGCATTGTGCTACATCACGACCTGTGTCGGCCCGGATGACGCGGCAGCGATTGCCGGTCGCAGTGGCACGAAGAAAAGCTGGTGGCTGACACGCATCGTCAAGCCGATGCGCGAGGAGCTGGCTGACCTGCTGGGTATCTTCCGTCGCCAGCCGGTGCAGTGGCAGGACAAGTTCCTTGCCGGTAATGAAATCCCGCTGTGGCGGTTGGTCGATCAGTATGAGGCGAAAGACAACAAGAGGATGGCCGCAACACTCAAGAGCCTGGCATCCCACGAAAGTTATAAGACATTGTGCCAGCGCCTCGACCTGCCAAAGTCCACCGTCCATATGTTGAGGCGAAACGCGCACATCGCCCTCAAGGAAGCCTACGGCTGCACCGCGTGACAGGGGTAGCCGTTTTCATTTCTGTGGCTGGTCGATAGACGGCCAGCTTTTGAGATTGTATCTGATAATATGTTCTATACTATACTCGGATATGCATATCAAAACGGGTATGATACCGATGGCAGGTCAATACAACTGGAAGCGACGCTGGATACTGCCAGGAACGCGAGAAACCCAGGAAACCAATCTATCGGCTCTTGCACAACGATGGTTTCCAGTAAGTCATCAATCAAGTACGAACAGTTTTTCATTGGATGAGCTTGCAAATATCCCAGTGATTATTTTGCTTGGTGAACCAGGTATCGGGAAGACAAGCGAAATCGCTGACTATTTCGAGCGTGTAAGTCAGCTAAACGATCATCACATTTGGAAATTGCAGCAATACCCTCCTGACGATTTCAATCGATTCTTTAATCGTCCTCAGTTCCAAGCTTGGCATGACGGTCAGTGCAATTTGACTGTGTTCATCGATTCTTTTGATGAAGGATTGCACCCTCCGGTGAATTTGGGACGAGATCTGGTTGACACATTGGAAGCTGCCCCAGGGTCGCTTGACAAACTCTATTTACGAATTGCATGTCGAACCGCGGATTGGTCGGAAGATACGACCAGGAGATTGCAGAATTTAATTGGTGAAGCGAGGCTGCTGACTATAGAACTAGATGCTCTTGGACAGCAGGAAGTTGTCGAAGCAGCAACATCACATGGAATCGATGCCTATCAATTTCTGGAACTGATTGAGCAAAATGCGCTGGCAGCACTAACCCTCAAGCCAATTACTCTGACCGATCTACTCAAAGAATATCTGATTAATGACCGTGTGCTGCCTGCCACCAGAAATGCTTTATATGAGAACATGTGTCGGCGGCTTTGCGAAGAGCACAATCCGTATCATGATGAAAATGATCGGCGTGGAAATTTTACGGTAGATGAATTATTCACGGAAGCAGCGCGTCTAGCAACGATCATGCTGACCACAAGACGTTTGGCTGTCTGGATGCCATCTTCAACGAGAGATATTCCCGACGGTTCAATAGCGATTGGGGAGTTGCATCACGGTTCTTCAGCAGAAGATAGACTCATCAGAGCAACGCTCCATACCGGCTTCTTCTCTTCACGTGGCCCAAACCAGCTTGGATGGGCACACTTAAGTTACGCGGAGTATTTGGCCGCGTTTTATATGCACAACAACCTATCGTTGCCCCAGATCAAAAGTCTTTTTGTGCATCCAGATGGCAATAAAATCATCCCGCAACTTCGTGAGGTCGCTGCCTGGCTTACCACGGTGAACCCGACTGTTTTGGAATTTGTGGCCGATCTCGATCCAGAAGCGCTGTTTCAAAGCGATCTGATTGTCGAAGATACCGACGCACGAGAAAAACTCACTGCGATTTTCCTTGATCTATATCATCAAGAAATTCTCATCGAGATTCCGTTTAGCAGCCACGCTCGCTATCGAA
>JAIOHO010000590.1 GCA_019912905.1 Anaerolineae bacterium | reverse complement strand
GGATAATAAGGCCCATACCGGATGGCCGGGGCCTGGAGGTGCCTCGAATCGGAGGGCTAGCTGGCGAACCAGGACCGGATCACGTCCAGCGTGGTACGGGATTTTGGCTGCATCCTGCTTCGCTGAATGCGATCCTCTTCTTCCAGGTTCTCAACAAATTTCTTGAGCAGATAATGATCGCTCGTGGTGATCATGGCCGACAGCTCAGTCTCGTTCGTCAGGGTGGCGGCGAGTGCCTGGACGCGATCATCTTTTTCGAGCGCGGGGTTGACCTGAATGGCGATGCCGAGGGCCTTGAGTGCCCGGATGCGATCACGCCCCCGGTGATATTGCAGGGCACGCTGCACGAAGTAACGGTAAGGGATTTCAAGCCTTTGTCGGAGCGCTTCGAGATCGATTTTCGCCACCGCAGCCGCTTGGAGGACCTGCTGGTTGGCTTCGGCGATTTCTTCTTCACTGATGCTCCGGCCAATGAGCAGACTTGCGGTGACTGCCTGCCTTGTGAGCTGCGCAGTGGTTTGATCCTGCCGCTTTTTCTGAGCGGCTTTGGCAGCCTGGGCCGCGATATATTTGTAATAGGCGACCAGCGGGTCCAGCAGGCGGTCGCGGAATTCCAGGGCCAGCAGGACATCGATGCGCTGCTCCGGCCCCGCATTGAGGTAGGCCGCGCACAAATCGTCATAAACGAGATGCAGGTCTTTTTCGAACTGCCGGATCTGCCGAGGACGTGCCTGAATGTCCTGGTTCAATGTTTCGAGGCGACGAGCAAGAGACGCAAGCTGCTGATTTTCGTTCATGTCCGTTATCAGTGAATATCTCGCTTTGTCCATAACTTAATTATATTATGAACGACATTTTGAGTAAGCTTACCGAAGTACCACCATCTGGGCAGTTCGCACAAAAATAACGGAAAACTGCACAATCCTTCAGATCGGAATTTGACTCTGGCCGCAGGATTGCATAAACTTTGTGGAGTCTGTCATCAAAACAACGCGAAAACGCATGGCATCATCTATCCATCCAGTACAATTTCTCGGCGTGATCCGTCGTCGCCGTAGCCGTCGCCCGCAGACCGCTGAGGTCCAGGTGGGCGTTTTGTGCTGGTGCGACACCGCTGAGTAACGCAGCGATCCGATCAGTCCAAACGCGACCCCGGCCTCAGTCACAAAGAGGGCGGGGTTTTTGTTTTAATAGGAGGAGGCCGAATAACCATGAGCACCAAGATACGCGCGGGGGTCTATGGAGCATCGGGTTACGCCGGGCAGAATGTGGTCGAGATTCTGCTGGGGCATCCCGATGTCGAGTTGATCTTTGCCACCTCGAACACCTACAGTGGAACCCCGATTCCCGGCTCGAATCTGGCTTATATTCCTTCGGAAGAAGCCGATCTGAGCGCGGCGGACGTCGTTTTCCTGGCGCTGCCGCACCGCGCGTCGGCACAGATGGCGGCCCGGGCGCTGGCGGTGGGCGTGAAAGTGATCGACCTGTCAGCGGATTTCCGCCTGGATACGCCGGAGCGCTATCAGGAATGGTATGGCGCAGCGCACCCGCACCCGGAGCTGCTGCCCGTACCCTATGGCCTGCCAGAGATCAATCGCGCCAATTTGCAGCATACCCATCTGGTCGCCGTGCCGGGGTGCTACCCGACGACCACGCTGCTGGGTTTATACCCGCTGCTGAAGGCCCATGTCCTGGCGGAAAATGCGCCGATTATCGTCGATGCGAAGTCCGGTGTTTCCGGGGCCGGTCGAGAGCCGAAGCCCACGACGCACTTTGTCGAGGTGTTTGGCAACCTGTCGCCCTATAACCCGGGCCGGTCGCATCGGCATGTGGGCGAAATCGAGCAGGAAATTCACCGGATCAATGGCAATGTGGGTACGCTGATCTTCACACCCCATCTGCTGCCGGTCGATCGGGGTCTGATGGCGAGCATTTACGTCACGCTCAAGCCAGAATTCAGCAGCGATCAGGCGCAGAGCCTGTTCGAAGAAGTTTATGAAAACGAACCGCTGGTGGATGTGCTGCCGCCCGGCCAGCAGGCCACGCTGAAGCATGTCGTGCGCACCAACCGCTGTGCCATCAGCCTGACCCCCGTCACCAGTCCGTATCTGCATATCACCAGCGTGACCGATAATCTACGCAAAGGCGCGGCGACGCTGGCGGTACAGAGCTTCAACCTGATGTTCGAGCTGCCCGAATTTACCGCGCTGCTGTAAGGGGATGAGGATGCAACCCATCGTCATTAAGATTGGGGGACATGAGCTGGATGACGAGGCGTTTCTTGGTGAGATGGCGGGAGTCATCAAGGGGCTGCCTGCGCCGGTGGTGATCGTGCATGGCGGCGGAAAAGAAATCTCCAATTTGCAGAAAATCATGGGGATCGAACCGCGCTTTCAAAATGGCGTGCGCGTGACCGACCGCGAGTCGCTGGCGATTGTCGAAATGGTCCTGGGCGGCACGGCTAACCGCCGCCTGGTTCGCCATCTGGTGAATGGTGGCGTCGAGGCGCAGGGCATGAGCGGGCTGGACCGCGGCCTGATCCGCGCGGAGAAGATGATCCTGGCCGATCAGGATATGGGCTTTACCGGCGAAGTGAAAGCGGTGCGTGGCGAGGTGCTGCTGGAGATGCTGGCACAGGGAATCACGCCGGTGATTGCGCCCATCTGCCTGGGACCGGACAGTTCCTTTAACGTGAATGCCGATCACGTCGCCGGAGCGGTGGCTGCGGCGATTGGGGCGGGGCAGGTCATCTTTCTGACGAACGTCGAAGGTGTGCTGCAAGAGGATCGCGTGGTCCCGGCCCTGACTCCTGCCCAAACCCATCAGATGATCGTCGAGGGCACGATTTTCGGCGGCATGATCCCCAAAGTAGAAACGGCGCTGGCGGTACTGACTCAAGGGGTGCCCCAGGCCGTGATTACCAATCTGAGCGGCCTGCGCACGCACGGCGGCACTGTCTTTTCACCTGAGTCGATCCCTGCATGAGATGAGGTTGAATGATGACCACACCCGATATGAAGCAGAATATTATTGATCTGGAGCAGTCCTACGTGGTGCAGAGCTACGTCCGCCCACCCTTCGTGCTGACTCATGGCGAAGGGGTCACGTTGTATGACAGCGAAGGCAACGCCTACCTCGATTTTGTGGCGGGCATCCCCGTCAACGCCCTGGGCTATGCCGACCCGGAACTGACGGACGCGATTCAAAAG
>JAIOHO010000589.1 GCA_019912905.1 Anaerolineae bacterium | reverse complement strand
GCAATGGCACCGCCGGGAACGTGGGTCTGGAAGCGCTGGCGCGCATCGTTTCGACGGATACGCGCATCATCCGGGTCTGGAATCCGCTGGCGGCGACCGGCGGTAAAGAACCGGAGCCGCTGGAGGAAGTCAAGCAATTCGCGCCGCAGGCCTTCCGGGTGCAGGAGCGGGCCGTCACCGAGGCCGATTACGCGGAACTGGCGCAGCGCCATGCCGAAGTGCAGAAGGCGGTCGCCCGGCTGCGCTGGACCGGAAGCTGGTACACGGCCTTTGTGACCATCGACCGGCGCGGCGGCAGGCCCGTGGATAGCGCCTTTAAACAGCAGATTCGCACCTATCTGGAACGCTACCGGGTGGCGGGCTACGACATCGCCATCAACAGCCCGGTGTTTATCCCGCTGGATATTCTGCTGTTCGTGTGTGTGAAGCCGGGCTATTTTCGCGCCGACATCAAAGAACAACTGCTGCGGGTATTCAGCAGCGGTACTCTGCCGGATGGACGACCGGCATTTTTCCACCCGGACGAATTCACCTTCGGCCAGCCAATCTATCTGAGCCAGATTTACCGGACCGCGATGACGGTGATCGGTGTGGACAGCGTGGAGGTCCAGCGTTTCCAGCGCTGGGGCAAGACCCCCCTGCGTGAACTGGAGGACGGCCTGCTGCAACCCGGCCCGCTGGAGGTCATCCGGCTGGATAACGATCCGAGTTTCCCGGAAAACGGCAAGATCGAGTTTGAGTTGAGTGGTGGTTTATGAGCGAAAACGACGCGACCCTGGATTCGTGCGGCTGCTGCGAAGGCATCGAAGCGCTGACCCCGCTGGCGCTGGATAACCCCGCCGGGCTGAGCGCCCTCAAATATCGCGTGGGCACACACGGCGCGTTCAAGCAGACCATGCTGGTCAATCTGCTGAAATATCCCACGCTGCGTAAGCTGACCACGCGCGACGATGACGACGCCTCGATTGCGCTGTTCGACCTGGCGGCGATGATGCTCGACGTGCTGACATTTTATCAGGAGCGCATCACCAACGAGGGCTACCTGCGCACGGCCAGCGAGCGCCTGTCGATTGTCGAACTGGTGCGCGCTATCGGCTACGAACTCAACCCCGGCGTGGCAGCCAGCACCTATCTGGCGTTCAAGCTGGAAACCGCCGCCGGTGCGCCGGGCGAAGCGCGAATCGACACCGGCATCCAGGTTCAGAGCGTGCCGGGACAGGACGAAAAACCGCAAATCTTCGAAACGGTCGAGACCATCCAGGCGCGTGCGGAATGGAATGAGATGAAGCCGCAGCAGACCGCCACCTTTATCCCTGGCCTGGGTGACACCGAGATTTACCTGGCCGGAGTGACGACTAACCTCGAACCGGGTGATGTGCTGCTGTTCGTCGGCGACGAGCGCCGCAGCAACCCGGGCAGCGAACGCTGGGATTTCCGTCGCATCAAGACGGTGACGCCGAACACCAGCGGGCAGTATACCCGCATTACCTGGGACGAGGGCCTGGGCTGGCAGCGCTTCTCGACGATCCTCCCGGCCAGCCAGAATTTTACCGCCTACGCCTTTCGCACTCGCGCTTCGCTGTTTGGTTATAACGCCCCGGACCCGCGCCTGATGGTCGGCGATCTGCGCACGCAGTTCAGCTTGGGTGCTGGTGCCACGGAATGGCCGGGCCTCTCGATCAGCGGCATTGCGGAGAGCGGCGAAAGCAATGTGATTTACCTGGACGCCCTGTATCCGCAGGTTGTTCCGGGGAGCTGGGTCGTGCTGTCGCGGCACGCTCCCAGGACGGGGCGTAATTATGAAGAAGCCTACGAGGTGGTCACAGCGGATGAATCGTCACGCAAGGCGTTTACGCTGGCCCAGAAGACGACGCGCCTGTTCCTGAGCGGCGAAAATCTGGAAGAGAAATTTAACCAACAGGTCCGCAATATCATTGTGTATGCCGAGAGCGAAGCGCTGCCCCTGGCTGAAAAGCCGGTCACCGATCCGCTGTCGGGCGACACGATCGTGCTGGATGATCGGGTCGAACCGATTGAGGCCGGGCGGATGCTGATGATCAGCGGGCGGCGGATTCGGGTGACGGTCGCCAGCGGCACGCATACCCTGACGGCGACCGATGGTTCGACGGCGACGATCCGCACCGGCGACAGCCTGATTGTGATGGAAACGCCTGCGGTCCAGAGCGGCGGGCGGCTGCGCTGGACGCTGATGACTGCCGATGAATTTGTCGGCTCGGTGACCCTGCGTGCCGACCGGCTGACCTATGTGCCTGCAAATGCGGAGGATGCGATCGTCAGCGAAGTGGTGACCATCGAGTCGATGACGGACACCGCTGATCCGACGGTCATTACGCTGGTGGCGGCCATGACCCGCAGCTACGATCGCACGACGGTGACGCTCTATGGCAACGTGGCTCCGGCGACTCATGGCAAGACCCAGGCGAACGAAGTGCTCGGCAGCGGCAACGCGTCGCAGTCGTTCCAGAACTTCGTGCTCAAGCAGACGCCGCTCACGCATGTCTCGGCAGCGACCCCCAGCGGCGCAGAGAGCACATTGCAGGTTCGCGTGAACGATATTCTGTGGCATGAAGTGCCCACGCTCTATCTCCGTGGCGCGCGGGAGCGGGTGTTCGTCACCCACATGGACGACGAAGGCAGCGTCAGCGTGCAGTTTGGCGACGGCAAAACCGGCGCGCGGCTGCCCAGCGGTGACGAAAATGTCCGCGCGACCTACCGCTATGGCATCGGCCAGGAGGGGATGCTCAAAGCCCAGCAGCTCAGCCTGCTGATGACGCGGCCCCTGGGTGTGCGCGGCGTGATCAACCCGATGGCCCCGACCGGCGCCGCCGACCCGGAGGCCAGCGAAGCCGCCCGCGATAATGCCCCGGTGACGGTGCTGACGCTCGACCGCATCGTGTCCCTGCGCGACTTTGAGGATTTCGCCCGGGCCTTTGCCGGGGTTGGCAAGGCGCAATCGACCTGGCTGTGGGATGGCCGGACGCGCATCGTCCATGTGACCATCGCGGCGGACAGTGGGACGGACGGCGATTTTCGCATCGACTCGACCTCGGACCTGTACCTCAACCTGCGCCAGAGCATTGACGCCACACGCGATACGGTTCAGCCATTGCAGATCGACACCTACGAGCCGATCTTTTTCCGCATCGAGGCCGATGTGTTCGTGAACCCCGATTATCTGCCGGAGAAAGTCGAGGCGGCGGTCAAGTCCGCGCTGGAAGCGGCATTTTCCTACCAGCAGCGGACGTTCGGGCAGGCGGTCCATCGCAGCGAGGTGCTGGCCGTAATGCAAGCGGTCGATGGCGTCGAATATATCGACCTGAACGCGCTGTCTATCAGCGGCGCGCCCGCCACCAATGAACCGCGCCTGATCGCGCAGCGCGTGCGCCAGGAGGACGGGCTGATCAGACTGGCCCAGCTTCTGACGCTGGAAGAAAACGGCGTAGACCTGGAGATGCGGACATGAGCAACTTCTTCACGCCCGAAGCATTGTACCAACTGCTCCCGGCCATTCACCGCCTGCGCGACGCCGATGAAGGCGATGCGCTCAAAATCCTGCTGTCGGTCATCGCCGAAGAAGTCGATAAGGTCGAAGACGACATCGCGCAGATGTACGACAACTGGTTCATCGAAACCTGTGCCGAATGGGTGGTGCCCTACATCGGCGATCTGCTGGGCGTGCAGGGCCTGCACCAGATTGCCGAAGGGCGTTTCAGCCAGCGGGCGCGCGTCGCCAACACGCTCGGCTACCGGCGGCGCAAGGGCACTGCCACCATGCTGGAGCAGTTGGCGCGGGATACCACGCTGTGGAACGCACGCGCCGTCGAATTTTTCCAGCTTCTGGGCACCACCCAGTATCTGAACGGCCTGCGCCCGCAGAATTTCCGCACGCCGGATTTCCGCGATGTCAACACACTCGACCTGCTGAATACGCCGTTCGACACCATCGCCCACACGGTCGATGTGCGCCGCATCGGGAGCAATCGCGGCTGGTACAACATCCTCAACATCGGTATTTTCCTGTGGCGGCTGGAAAGCTACGGGCTGTTCAAGACGACACCGCAGATTGCCGGGATGATCAGTGAGGGTCGCTACCGCTTCACGTCGCTCGGTTATGACAGCGCCCTGTACAACCTGCCGCGAACCGAAGATACCATTACCCATCTGGCCGAAGAAACCAACGTCCCGGCCCCGATTCGTCCGCTGGCATTTTACCGGGACTTGCAGGCGTATCAGGCGGACTACGCGCTGAACGGCCCCTCGGACCAGAATCGCAACAGCATCTACTATGGGCCGGACCGCAGCCTGTGCGTCTATCGGGATGATGGCAGCGGTGAAGTGGAAGTCCCCCCGATCGACATCGTCTGTATGAACCTGCGCAAATGGTCGCGGCCCCCGTCAACCGTGTTGGCGTTGATAGGCGGCGCGGTGACTCTGCCGCTGACGGCGGCGCTGTCGGCCACCACTCCGGCGGTAGACGTCACGATTGGTGCGGAAGGACCCTATACGGCAGTCCTCGAAGCCCTGCCGACGACGGTTGAGGAAGCGGCAGCTCTGCTTCAGGTTGCCATTCGCAACGCCGACTCCAGCCCGCAATTTACCGGCGCGCAGGTCGGGGTGGTGGATGGCGTGCTGGTGATAATCGCGGGGGTGGCCGGTGAAACGGCCAGTATTGCAGCCACCGCAGGCGATGCGACCACCGCGGGCGAACTCGGCCTGCTGGCACTGACGTCCACCCCGGCGGTGCTGTCGTCCAAACTCGATCCCTTCCCGGCGCTGACCATTGGAAAGACGGTGGACAGCCCGGCGCTGACCGTGACGCTCGGCAGCGAAGTCCCGTATCTGGCGATCCTGGCGGCGCTGCCGGAGACTCTGAGTGACGCGCGCGATGAAGTGGAAACAGCCATCCGCAGCAACGCGGCGGTGCCGACCTATGCCAATGCGCAGGTTGGAATCGTCGGCTCCCGGCTGCTGATCGTGCCGGGCGTGACAGGTGACTCCATCCGCATCACGGCGACCGACTACGATTATGCGACGGTCCACCAGCTTGGCCTCAGCTCCAAAGTTGCGGTCGATGTCGAGCGCGGGCGCATCCAGTTTGCGCTGGGCGATGAACCGCAGTCCGTGCGCGTCGCTTATCATTATGGCTTCAGCGGCGATGTGGGCGGCGGGCCTTATGACCGGCGGCCCGCAGACGGCGCGACTGCCGATACCCTCAGCAACCCGAACCTGCTGGGCACGCTGATTCAGGTTCCCGACGATTTCACCCAGTTGCAGACGGCGATTTCGGCCTGGACCAGCGAGCGTGCCGTGATCCAGGTCAGCGACAGCGACACTTATCCTGAAAACCTGACGATCAACCTGAGCGGCGAACTGGTGATTCAGGCCGCCAACGGTGATACATCCGCCGTCCAGAGCGTGCGTCCGACTCTGATCGGGAACATCACGATCAATGCCTCCGGCGATAAGGCACGGGTGACGCTGGATGGCTTCCTGATCGCAGGCAGCATTCAGGTGAATGGTCCGCTGAATGCCCTGACCATCCGCCACTGCACGCTGGTGCCCGGCCAGACGCTGGATGTCACCGGCGCGCCGCAGCAGCCCAACCAGGCCAGTATTACCGTCGATCCGGCCAGCACCGCGCTTCGCCTGACCCTCGATCACAGCCTCATCGGTCCGCTGCAACTGCCGACCGATATGGTCGAGGTCGTCATCGCGGACAGCATCGTGCAGGCCCCGGCCTACGGCGTGATGCCGGTCCTGGCTTCCGGCAGCCTGAGCACGTTCCCAACCCTGAGCGCGGCGGAACCCACGCTAAGTGTGCGCATCGGCGGCGAAGGGCCGTTTATCGCGGTGCTGGACAGTGTGCTGACGACGCTGGCAGCCGCGCGTGATGCCCTGCAAGCCGCCATCCGCAGCGCCCATGACACCCCGGCGTTCACGGAAGCGCGGGTGATTTCCGCCGAAAACCGCTTAATCGTGGTACCCGGCGCGCCCGGCACCGTGCGCATCACCCACAACGGGAGCGACCTGACCGCCGCTGAACTGCGTCTGGAGGCGAACGAAGCAAACGAAGTACGGGCGGTGCTGGGCGGCGAACTGCCCAGCACGACGACATTTGCTGCTGCCAGCCCGAAACTGACGGTCGTGGTCAATAACACGCGCCGCGTCGCCAGCATCAGCGGGTCGCCGGGGACGCGGGCGCAGGTGCGCGATGCGCTGCAAACGGCCATTCGTGCTGCCGGTGCTGCTCCCGGTTTTACCGGGGCCATTGTCGCACTGCTCGACAACCGCCTGCTGGCGCTGCCCGGCGTGAACGGCGCGTCGATCCTTTTCGACATCACCGCTGCGGATGCGACCACCCTGACGGATGTGGCCCTCGAAACCCGCCTCCCGGCCCTGGCAGGCAGCCGCACCGGGGAAGTGCCGGGACCGCCCGCGACCATCGAACGCAGCACGATGATGGGCATGGTGCATGTCCGAGAGATGACCCTGGCCTCCGAGACGATCTTTACCGAAATGCTGACGGCGGACCGGCGGCAGGTGGGGTGCGTGCGCTTCAGCTTCGTGCCGGATGGATCGCAGACGCCGCGCCGCTTCCAGTGCCAGCCGGAGACGGAGATTGGCCGCCAGATTGAGGATGCCGAAGCGCAGACAGGCGGCCCCCTGACCGCTGCCCAGCGGGATGCCCTGACCAGTGCCGTCCTGGGCTGGCTGGTGCCATCCTTTACATCCACCCGCTACGGCGAGGCGGCTTACGGACAATTGGCGATCGGCTGTCCTGATCAGATCAAGACCGGTGCGGAAGATGGCTCGGAGATGGGCGTCTTCAGCTTTTTGAAACAACCGCAGCGCGAAACCAACCTGCGTTCCAGCCTGGAGGAATACCTGCGTTTCGGATTAGAAGCCGGGCTGTTTTACGTCACATAGACAAGGAGCGAGCCATGCGTGGGGATATTTCACGTAGGACGTTTGATCCGACCAAACATTATGACAGTGTCCGTTTGCAGCAGGGCCGCGTCCAGCTCGATGCAGACAGCAATGAGCAGGTTGACATCACCAGTCACCGGATCGAGGCGGAAGCGCGCGATCTGATTGGTCTGTGCGGTGCGCCGATGGTGGACGCCGGGTTCGAGGTCAGTGAT
>JAIOHO010000588.1 GCA_019912905.1 Anaerolineae bacterium | reverse complement strand
TTATATCTGACACAGCCCTCAACCGCAGGCGCGGCTGCCTGTTCACCATCGGGCGCGGGCTGAAGTGGTTCGGTATCGTCCTGGTAACGCTAATCGTCCTCGGTGTATTCTATCAGACCATCGCTACCGAACTGGACAAAGGCAAGTATGCGCCGCGCGGTCAATTGTACACAGTCAACGGTCATCGGATGCACCTCGTCTGTATGGGTGAAGGCAGCTCGGCGGTAATCTTGCAGGCTGGGGGCGTGGCCGAATCGCTCTGGTGGTATCGCGTACAGAACCAACTGGCGGCCCACACACAGGTCTGCGCCTACGACCGTGCCGGTTTAGGATGGAGTGAAGCAGCAACAGAGCCACGCGATGCCCTGACAATCGTTGGGGAACTGCATAATCTGCTGGAGCAGGCGGGCGTTCCTGCGCCTTATGTTTTGGCGGGGCATTCCTACGGTGCAATCCTGACGCGGATTTACGCATCGCAGTATCCGCAGGAAGTTACCGCCATTGTCTTGATCGATAGTGGGCTACTGGCCCCCAAGCACTTCGAGACCCAGAACGCGTTTGATCAGTGGAAGACATCGAATGATCTGCTGCAAGCCGTCGTCTGGGCCATGACACGAACTGGCCTGATGCGACTACTTCTACCGGGCCAATTTCAGCAGTGGGGCTTCCCCCCAGACACCATAGGCGAACTGACCGCCGTGCGTTCTCCAAATCAGGTATTCGATACCGATTATGCAGAGCGCGTACCTGCCATGTGGGCGCTCACAGAGGCCTCTGCTGCTGCTGAAAACTTTGGAGATTTTCCACTGGCTGTCTTATGGGCATCCAATACTTTTGCCATGATGCAGCAGTATCCCAATCTGGCTGAGCTTAGCGCGGAACTCGCCACATATTCATCGAACAGCTTGACGCAAATCATTGAGGGGGCGGATCACGGCTCGATTTTGGGCAACGAAGCCTATGCCCAGGAGGTGACGGACGCCATCCTCGATGTGATCGCCAGTGTCGAGACAGACCAACCGCTGGCGCAGTAACCGCGAGTTGGAGGGGTGGACAACCAACCGTCCCTCCAACAATCAACCCCTTTGCTGCGTAGAGTGAGGCTAACATAGGCTACTGCTAGGAGAACCGATCATGAGCAAGGTGAAAAGGCAAATGAGACCAAACGCACCTACACCAACATCAGGTTTGTGGAAAGCACCGAGCAAACGCGCAACCGAATCTCGTTGCTTCGAAACTCGGTGAAATGCTGCGTAAGGTTGGCAGGCAGCTACAAATCGATGCCAATCGCCAGAAGCAAGTTGCCAGCTTTACCCAAATCAAATCCAGCCAATCCAAATCCAATAACTGAAAGACAAAATCATGAAACGAGCACTGTTGTTTTTCAGCATAGTGATGATGTTGTTGCCAGGAATGCAAATCGTGGCACAGAACACCGATGAGCCAATTAGTCTGGTTGATTCCACGGCGCGTGACCTCGATGATGCTATGTTAGCGGACCTGAACGCATATATTGAAGATGCAGTTGAACGCTATGGTGTCATCGGCGCGTCCGTTGCCGTGGTCCAACATGGTCATGTGATCTACACAAATGGCTTTGGTACAACTGAACTTAATGGCGATAGACCGGTCGATTCAGAAACGCTGTTTATGACCGGTTCAATCACCAAGTCCATGACCTCATTGGTGCTGGCGACAGAGGTCGATGAAGGACTGCTGACCTGGGACACCCCGGTGACGGATGTACTGCCCATGTTCGCCCTGTCCGATCCGGCAGTGACCCCCCAGATTCGCGTGCGTGACCTGCTGAATATGACCAGCGGCGTTGCCCCCTACGATATGGTGTCGCTGTTGAACGATTTCACACCGGTAGACATGATGCACTACGTCGCGGGTATTCCGCTGCTGGCGCCGCCGGGGGAACAGTGGAACTACAGCAGCCTCATGGTATCTCTGGGCGGTTTGGCGACTGCTAAAGCAAGCGGTGAAGCCAATGATGACCTGCTTGAGAACACCTACTTTGATCTGGTTCAGCAGCGCGTGTTCGATCCGCTGAGCATGACCGCATCTACGTTCGACTTCGACTCCGCACTCGCAGAAGAAAACCATGCCGCGTCTCATTCGATTGACATTTTCACTGGTGAAACGGTGACTGTTCCCATCAATCTGGAACGTTTTGCCGGTTCGGTTGCTCCGGCAGGGGCAGTCTGGTCGAATGCTGAGGATATGGCACGGTATCTGGCAATGCAGCAAACACGCGGTTTAGCCCCGGATGGCAGCCACATTGTATCGGAAGAAAACCTGCTGGCGACACAGAGTGTTGAATTTGCCTATCCAGATGGAAATCGTGCTTATGGCATGGCCTGGGCGATTGATGATTATCATGGATTGAAGCATGTAGGGCATGGTGGGGTCACACTCGGACAGGTGAGCTATCTTGCTTTCCTGCCGGATGCTGATCTGGGGGTTGTGGTTCTAACGAATCATTTTCTGGCATTGCTGGACTTTCGATATGCCGTGACGGAGTACGTATACGAACTCGCTTTTGACCTTGAACACACTGCCGATGCACGCCACTACGGTGCTTATGAGGAGGCGCTGGGCTTCTTCGCACAGGCTGCCGACAGGTTCCCGGTACGTCCTGTCACCGCAGATGAGGCGGCAGACTATGTCGGCACGTATGAACCGGGTGTTTCGGTTACATACGATGACGCCGGGGAACTGCTGTTGCAGACGGCGTTTGACGAACCGATTCACTTTCTGGCAGTGGATGGTGAGGCGGGTGCGTTTTTCGGTACAGGCGCAATGAGCCTTACCACGCTGCGATTTGAAGTCGATAGCAACGGACAGATAGCGGCACTGCTGTCCACGTTCATTGATGACGTGCAAGGTACGCCACCAGCGCGATTGGAGAAAATCGATGCCACCTAAAAAGGCACTGACTGTGTTCGTACTCGTTGTGTCACTTCTGCTGCTGACCATCGCGACTGCGCCTATAATGGCACAGGATGTAGTGGAGCCGGGACAATTCGAAGAGGCTGACTGTCCGATGATGCTGCCCGGTGAGCTAAACATCACCTGCGGCTATCTGAGTGTGCCGGAAGTTCACGGCGATGCCAACAGCCGCATGATCAAGCTGGCGGTGGCTATTCTGCACAGCCCCAGCGACCAACCGCAGCCCGACCCGGTCGTGCATCTGCATGGCGGACCCGGCCAGCGTGACCTGGAACGCAGCTTCGACTGGCTGAACTCCCCCTATCTTGCCGAGCGCGACCTGATCCTGGTGGGATCAGCGCGGCGTGGGTTTCTCCGAACCGGCGCTGGCCTGCCCAGAGGTGGATCAGGCGACGGTGAACAGCCTGATCCTGGGACTGAGCACGGCTGACGGTTCTGGGATGAACCCCTAACTTGGCGGCGATGTCCTTGTGGTAGACACCGCGCTTTTTCAGGGTTTTAATCACGAGATAGTCCTCCTGACTGAGCATCTTGTCCCTCCCCGATTCGCCTCGAGCAGGGGCAGTTTATGCGATGTTTGGGGGGCTTTTCATTCCGGCGTTTTGATGACTTATATCACCGTTACTGACAACTGGTGGGACACTCTGTTGGCGGCAAGCATATCCGCATGTTTACCGAACTGTATCCCGATGAGGTCGTTGGGCTGGTATTTGACGACGCGCGGCACGAATCGGCAGATCCGATCAGAACACAAGAAGAGTATGAAGCGGACAAGGCTGCCTATGCATCAGGGCTTAATTTCTATCGTGTCCTGCGGGACCTGGGTGTGGTACGGATTTTGGCTGTGCCTCTGAGCCGTTCGATGGCTCCGTCAATGAATTACTTACCGGATGATGTCGTGTACCAACTGGCATTGTTCGAGGTCGCGGAAAAACCTTGCAATCAAAGATTGACACCCATGACATCCTCAGCAATGAGCCGCTAAGCAACGCGCGTCCCCTCGGTGATCTACCTATCGTCGTCCTGACATCAACTCAGGGGCTGGAAATGCAGGAGGGCTGGGACGCGGCGCAGGCGAATCTCGTTGCGCTGTCATCGAACAGCCAACACATCATCGTCGATAGCAGCCACGACATTCACATTGATGAGCCGCAGCAGGTCGCTGACGCGGCACTGAGTGTGATTGAAGCCGCTGCGACAGGCCAGGCATTAACGCAATAAGCATCATTGGGAGGGGTGGCTTAAATGGGCCGCCTCTCCCAACAATCAACCCCCTGAATACGTCTTTTGGCTATCCGCTATCAACCCCTTTGTGGCCTAGAGTGAGTGCAATTAGGAAGTTAAACAGGAGTAAAAACATGAACATCCTTCAGATCATTCTCGTCATCGCTGTCGGCGCGCTGGTTACCGGGTTTGTTTATCAAACCATCGCATCACAGCGCGATAAACGCCGCTTTCTTCCGCCCGGTCGCATGGTGGACATGGGTGGTCGGCGGCTGCACCTGAATATCAAGGGTGAGGTCAAAGACGGTCCCACCGTCATTCTCGAAGCAGGAATGGTGTCATTCTCGTCAAACTGGGCCTGGGTGCAACCGGAAGTGGCAAAGGTCGCCCGCGTGGTCGCCGTTGACCGGGCCGGATTAGGTTGGAGCGATCCTGGTCCCAAGCCGCGTGACGCTGGGCAGAGTGCGCGAGAACTCCATTCGGCACTTGAAAAGCTCGGCATCAGCGGCCCCTACGTGTTGGCTGGACATTCCTTCGGTGGTCTGGCTGCGCGGGCTTTTGCAGCCCTCTATCGAGATGAAGTGGCTGGTATGGTGCTGGTGGATGGCTCGCATCCCGACCAGTGGGTACGGATGGGAGTGTCGAGCAAAGTCGTTGCTACGAGCAATTATGTCGCCGCGCTGCTCGCCCGTTTCGGGCTGTTTCGCATCTTCAAGGGCGAATACAGACTGCTCGCCAATGGGCTACCTCCTCGCCAATATGATGAACTCATGGCACGCGCCAGTACGCCACGCGCCCTTTCTTCCGCTGGCGACAGCCTCATGGTGTGGGACAGCATCTCACGCCCGCTGGTCAACGATGCGGGCAGTCTGGGTGATTTACCAGTGATCGTGTTAAGCGTCACCGATCAGCCGCGAATGGGTGCGAAACTGACGGAACTGCAAGCTGAACTACCGTCCTTATCCACTAACAGTGAGCATATCACGGTTCAAGGCGCTTATCACGAGGGGTTGGTCGCTCGGGAAAAACACGCACATGTTGTTACTGATACTATTCTCCGCATGGTCGAAGCCGCACGCAAAGTTACACCGATTGCCGAGGAAGTGTGAAGACAGGAACGATGGCTCAATACTACGAAATTCGCATCAAAGGACATCTGGATGAGTCCTGGGCCGACTGGTTCGACAGCATGAGCCTCAGCCACCAGGACAACGGCGAGACGCTGCTCTCTGGCGCACTGCCGGACCAAGCGGCATTGCATGGTGTCCTCAACCGCCTGCGTGACCTGGGTATCGAGTTGATCTCGGTGAATATGGTTG
>JAIOHO010000587.1 GCA_019912905.1 Anaerolineae bacterium | reverse complement strand
TGCTGGAACACGCCCGGCCAGGAGATGATCAGCGGCACATGCACCAGCCCCTCGTAGAAGCGGCATCCCTTCGCCACCAGCCCATGATCGCCCAGCGTTTCGCCGTGATCGCTCATGAAAATGATGATCGTGTTTTCGCGCTGGCCGGTGCGTTCCAGCACCTCGATCAGCCGCCCCAGGTTTTCGTCGATCAGTTCGATCATGGCGTAGTAGGCGGCCTGGATGTGTTTGGCGTGGAAGTCTTCCGGTCGGCGGACGACGTTCTGGAAGTCGATGTTCGCCAGTCTGGTCTGCGCTTCCAGGTCGCTGTCGCGGAACAGCGGCCCCGGCAGGCTGTCCGGGTCGAAGCGGTCGAGATACGGCTGCGGCGGGTCGAAGGGCGGGTGCGGATCGTAGGTGTTGATGCTCATCAGCCAGGGACCGCCGGTGTTGTCCTCGATGAAGTCGATGGCGCGGTCGGTGCACCACGTCGTCTGATGCAGTTCCGGCGGAATCTGCTCCGGGTGCTTGAGCATCTCGCCCAGGTTGTAGCCCTGATCGCGCAGCCAGTCGGCATAGTCGTGCTGGCCCGGCGGCCAGATGTCGTGCACCCCATGACTCCAGTGGAACACGCGGTAACCGTCGTCTTTCGGGCGCGGCTCGACGCGACCCTGTGCCCCGGCCAGATGCAGCTTGCCGGATAATCCACACAGATAGCCCGCGTCGGCCAGCAGCTTGGTGACCAGCGGCGCGGCCTCCGACCAGTGATCGTTGCCGTTCATGCAGCCGTGGACACTGCCGGGATACATGCCGGTCATGAAGCTGGCGCGGCTGGGCGTGCAGATGGGACTCTGGCAAAAGGCGTTTGTAAACGCCACCCCCTCCGCCACCAACCGGTCGATGTGGGGGGTATGCGTGTGGGGGTTGTTCAGCGCGTGAATCGTATCGTAGCGCTGCTGGTCGGTACAGAACCACAGGATGTTCGGGGGCATCAGGCCAGGTCCTCCGGGTCAATCAACACGCCGACGAGATGCGCCGTATCCGGCACATCGCCGCAGTTGGTGTAATCCACCAGAAATACGGAACCATCGTCGCGCTGAAGCCACGACGAGTAGCCCAGGTCGGGCCAGGGCTGCTGCGCCGGGTGGTTGGGATGAATCAGGATCAGGCGGTCGCGCTGGTACTGGTCCGGCCATTCGCCGCTGGCGGCGGACCATTCCCAGTGATAATCCGCCAGCGTCGGGTTTTTGAGGTCGTAGCGCACACTGCGCCATTCGCTGCGCCCGCTGGATTCCATCTGCCCGAACTGGGTGCGGCGGCTGGGGTCCCCGCCCCAGAAATCCTGCGCCGGGGTCTCCTCGCGCCAGATGCTTTTGTGCAGCACGATCTGACCAGCGACCAGCACCTGGAACAACCCGCCGCGATGCTGCAAGCGCACCGTGCGGAACCGGGTCATATCCACTGAGGCTTTGAGGAAATTGCGCCCGCGCTGGAGATAGACGCCGTCCGGGGCAATGCTCACCACCTGCCCCAGGCGCGACACCGACATGAAGGCGACCGGTACGCTGGCCGAGGCTTCGACGCGGACTTCCGCCTCAAAGACGACTTCGCTGAACGACGATTCCGGCGGCAGCAGGGTATAACGCGCCTCGTGTTCCAGCCGGTTGTGGATGACCAGCGCGTCGGGGGTCAGGTCCGCCAGGTACTTGCGGCGCGGGCCGCCGGTGACGTGGGTTCCCGCTTCGGCTTCCAGGTCGCCCACCCAGGCGTAACAGCCCAGGCCGCCGTTGACATTGCGCCCGGTGACCAGCACGCGGCCATCGGCCAACTGCTTGGCATAAGGCCGGTGCAGCGCAAACGGGCATACTTGCGGCGTGCTCCAGGTGTAGCCATTGTCGTCGGAAAAGGTGACGAAACACGGGATGCCCGCCGAGTGATTTTCACGCAGCACACAGGCCAGCCGTTTCCCACCGTGCAGCCAGACGATGGCCCCTTCGCAGAAGCGGTGATAACCATCATAGGCAATCACCGAGCGCAGCGCCCAGGTTTTACCCCCATCGGCGGAGACCCACAGATTTTCGGACATCTCCTGGCCTTCGCTGCGCATCATCTGCGAGGCGACGCCCAGCGTGCCATCCGGCAGGTCCATGATGCGGTCCGGCTCGAAGCCCCGGATGCCAGCGTCGGTCTGTTTGGTCCAGGTGTCGCCGTCGTCGTCGCTCCAGTACAGCCAGTTGCCCGCCGGTTGATTCTCGTGGAAATGGCCGTCGTCGTTATGGTCGATGATGACCACCAGCCGCCCATCGTTCAACCGGCTCAGGCGCGGCGTGACCAGGCGTTCGTCGCCCTGGGTCAGGTTAGCGCGGTCGATCTCGCGGTGCTTGAACCAGGTTCTGCCGCCGTCATCGCTCGCCAGCAGCGTCAGCACCTGATTTTTCATCGACCAATGCGCATCGGTATCGGCGTAGATGAGCATGTAGCGCCCGCTGGGCAGCACGATCAGGTCAGGATTTTTGGTAAACCGCTCCGGGCTGCGCCAGACTTCAAAGACCTTGTGATCAATCGAGCGGGTATGGATGAGCATCAGGCCAGGTCCTCCGGGTCGATGAAGACGCCGACGAGGTGCGACGAATTCGGCACGTCGCCGCAGTTGGTGTAATCGACGAAGAAGATCACGCCGTCGTCGCGCTGAATCCACGAGGAATAGCCGTGATCCGGGTTCGGCTGCTGTTCCGGGTGATTAGGATGAATCTGGATCAGACGGTCGCGCTGATACTGGTCCGGCCATTCACCGCTGGCGGCGGACCACTCCCACTGGTAATCGTCCAGCGTCGGGTTCTGGATGGCGTAGCGCACCCTGCGCCAGTAGCTGCGTCCGCTGTCCCCCAACTGGCCGAACTGGGTCCGCTTCTGGATATTGCCGCCGTGAAAGTCGATCACGCCGCCGACCACGTCGCGGAAGACGCGCTTGTGAATCTTCGTCTCGCCATCGACCTTGACCTGGAGCCAGCCGCGTTTGAAATCCAGCGTGAGGGTGTGGAACTGGGTCATATCGACCTTCGCCATCGTCCGGTTGCGCCCGCGCCACAGGTAAACGCCGTCCGGCGCGATTTCCAGCACTTCGCCGATGGCCGACAGCGACAGGAAGGCGACCGTCGCTTCGGGCCGGGAAGCTTCGACGCGCACCTCGGCCTCGAACAGCAGGGTGCTGAGCGGCGATTCGGCGGGCAGCATCGTGTAGCGCGCTTCGTGCTCGATCTGGTTGTGAATCACCAGCGCGTCGGGGGTCAGTTCGGCCTTGTATTTGCGGCGCGGCCCGCCGATGACGTGCGTCCCGGCTTCGGCTTCCAGATCACCGACCCAGCCATAGCAGCCCAGGCCGCCGTTGACGTGCCGCCCGGTCACGAAGATGCGGCCATCCGCCAGTTGTTTGCCGTAGGGCCGGTGGAAGGCGAACGGGCACATCTGCGGCTTGCTCCAGGTATGGCCGTGGTCGTCCGAAAAGACGACGAAAGAGGGATTGCCGCCGGAATGATTCTCGCGGATGATGCACGCCAGCCGCTTGCCGCCGTTCATCACGATTACCCCACCCTCGCAGTAGCGGTAATAACCATCGTAAGCCTGCGTTGCCCGCTCCTGCCAGGTCTGGCCGCCATCTTCCGAGGTGTACAGGATCTGCGCGTATTCCTGCTGATCGCCGCGCATCAGGTGCGTGGCACAGGCCAGCGAGCCATCCGGCAGGTCGAGGATGCGGTCCGGCTCGAAGCCCATGATGCCGTTCTCGGTCTGTTTGGTCCACGTCCCGCCCTGATCGCTGCTCCAGTAAATCCAGTTCCCCGGCGGCTGATCCTCGTGAAAGTGGGTGTCGTCGTTGTGGTCGATGATGGCCGCCAGCCGCCCATCGTTCAGCAGGCTCAGGCGCGGCGTCACCAACCGTTCCTCGCCCTGGGTCAGGTCGGCGCGGTCGATCTCGCGGAACTTGAACCATGTTTTGCCGCCGTCATCGCTGGCGAGGATCGTCAGCACCTGATTCTTGAGCGACCAGTGCGCGTCGGTGTCGCTGTAGATGAGCATGTAACGCCCTGAGGGCAGGACGGTGAGGTCGGGATTCTTGGTGAAGCGGCCCGGACTGCGCCAGACCTCGAAGACTTTGTGGGCGACGGAGCGGGTATGAATGAGCATAGAAGAACGTCCTTTCAAAGTATCCAAAGTCATTATTCAACGATGGGTTTCGGAGAACGGGCAGGCGTTAAACCCTGCCCTTGACGCCTGAGATATGGGTATACAGCATCGG
>JAIOHO010000586.1 GCA_019912905.1 Anaerolineae bacterium | reverse complement strand
TTGATTGGCAGCAATTTGCAGATCCTCAAGCTGCTGTCTGAAGCACAGATCCCGCGAGTGACCGAAATGCTGGAGCAAAATGCCCAGGGGAACGCCGCAGAGTTGGATGGGCTGATCCTTTACCCATACCGCCGGAATCCGATTACCATCGAAATTCGGACATTCCCGACCCAAATTCAGGGCAGGACCGTGGTATTGGGCAGTGCCCGTGACATCACGCTTCACAAGCAGCTCGAAGAAGAACTGCGTCAGGCCCTGGCCCAGGAGCAGGAACTCGGCGAACTCAGGACGCGCTTCGTGTCGATGGTCTCTCACGATTTTCGGACTCCGCTGGCGGTCATTCAGGCCAGCACCCACATTTTGCAGACCTATGACGATCAGTTGAACGAAGAACGCAGGGCCACCCACTTCAAGCGAATTCTGACTCATATCGACCGGATGGTCTCCCTGCTCAACGATGTGCTGGTGATCAATCGTGCCGACGCCGGGGCAACCCCCTTCCATCCAACTCACCTCGATCTCGATCAGTTTTGCCGCGCAATCGCTGAAGAATTTCAGGGCGCGCCGACGATGCAGCATACCCTGATTTACGCCTTGTCTGGCGAACCAGGAGAGGTCGCTGTCGATGAAAAACTGCTTCATCAGGCCATCATTAATCTGCTGACGAATGCCTTCAAATATTCTCCCGAGGGCAGCACCATCTACTTTGATCTGTCGTTTGCCGAGAATGAGGTCATAATTCGCGTCCGGGACCGCGGCATCGGCATTCCCCTGGCGGACCAACCCCACCTTTTCGAAGCCTTTCACCGCGCGGGTAATGTGGGCACGATCGAGGGAACCGGTCTTGGGCTTGCGATTGTCCAGCGCTCCATCGAGGCTCACGGCGGTACAGTCACATTCGAGAGCCAGGTAGGTGTCGGCACGACGTTCATCATCACCCTCCCGCATCCACCGAAAAATGGAGGTTGATGCCCGTTTTCACCCAGCCGAATGCGGCGGCTGGACACATCTGCCAGGGATATGATAGAGCGACCTCCAGGCGTGTTTTCGCGTACTCTGGCAGGGGATATTCAGATTCTTTGCAAGCCTTCGGGTGTGCTTGCTTTAGGTAAGATTACGGGATAGAATGAGCCGAAATGATGACTTTTTAGGGGTGAGTCTGCTAAAGTATGTGATTGTGTGAATTATAGTTATGCTGAAACAGATTGATGTTAGCAGTGTTTCGTCTTTTCAGGTCTGCTGGCGCAACTTGAGGAACCGGGCCACCCCTTCACGGGTACCCCGGAACTGCGGGTTGTCCGGTATGCCCATTGATGTAATCCGCAGACTCTCACTCTTTGCGGCCAACAGACAACCCCGAACCAGGTCTCGCCTGGACTCGAGGCACTACCCAGCTTATCGCCCATGTTTGTTTGGCCGGAACTTCCACCGACAGGGCGCTCTGCTCAACCTGAGTAACGTGATATTACACCTATATTGGCTTCCTGGTTCTGGTCTGCTTCACGGACACAGCCTATGAAGCCGGGTATGTGGAGGCAGCGTTCCCGCAGAAGGGGACTGTCGCAATACTGTATGAATTCGAATGCATGATTGAGTGAATAAACAATCTTAAAGGATAATTTCAGTATGGCCCAGGCATCCACAGCCCCTTCATCGCCCATCTTAGAGATCAAGAATCTGAAGACGTATTTTTTTCTCGAAAAGAGTACGGTGCGCTCCGTGGATGGTGTGGACCTGGTGCTTCCTCGTAAAACCACGCTGGGGCTGGTGGGTGAAAGCGGCTGCGGCAAGAGTGTGACGGCCATGTCCGTGATGCGCTTGATTCCTTCGCCACCCGGCAAAATTGTCGATGGCGAAATCCTGCTGCATCGTAAAGACACCGGGGAAATCATCGACATTGCCAAGCTCGATTCGCGCGGCCCCGAAATGCGCCATATTCGGGGGGGTGAAATTGCCATCGTCTTTCAGGAACCGATGATGTCTCTCAACCCCCTGTATACGATTGGCGATCAGATTGCCGAAGTGGTGGAGATTCACCAGAACGTCGGCCATAAGGAAGCGCTCGACCGGGCGCTGGAAATGCTCACCCGGGTGCAGATCAGCGCGCCGAAGCAGCGCCTGCACGAATTTCCGCATCAGTTGAGCGGCGGCATGCGCCAGCGGGTAATGATCGCCCTGGCGCTGTCATGTAACCCCTCCATTCTGATTGCCGACGAACCCACGACTGCACTGGATGTCACCGTCCAGTCGCAGATTCTGGACCTCATGAACGAACTCCAGGCCGATTTTGATGCCTCCATTATCCTCATTACGCACAACTTGGGGGTGGTCTCGCAGATGGCGGCGCAGGTGGCCGTCATGTATCTCGGCAAAATCGTGGAATTTGCCGAGACGCGCGATTTGTTCCACGACCCGCTGCATCCCTACACCGTCGGCCTGTTGAATTCGGTGCCCGTACTGGGGCGCAAAGGTCAAAAAGATCTGGTGCCAATCAAAGGCATGGTCCCGCTGCCGACGGAACACATTCGGGGCTGCGCGTTTGCCGCGCGCTGTCCGCACGTGATGAAAATCTGCCGGGAGCAGGAGCCTGAACTGCGCGAAGTGCGCCTGAACCACCAGGCTGCATGCTGGTTACACGAGGGCGCGTAGCGGCTCAATTTGGGGAGCAGGTGCGTCTGCACATACTCCGACCTGCAAGGGGGGTGAGGCTTATAAGAGGAACACCGAACAAAGATTTTATGATGGTACGACTGGTGGCTGCCCCGTCAGGCCCGCCGCCGCTCCCTGTGGCGACGGATTTCCTGAACGCCGCAGCCGCACCAATAGTCTGATTTTTTCATGATATGCTAGGAGGACTCAAATGAAGGTCCGTCAAGTAAAGTGGTATGCAGTCGCGATGGTCGCGTGCATCACCCTGCTGCTCGGCGTCACGGCGCTCGTGCCAGTCGCGGCCCAGGCCGAGGTTGCACCCCCGATTCCCTACCCCGATCCGAATGAACTTGGGGTGGGCGGCGGCGAGGTGAATCGGCTGCCGATCGACCAGATCGTAACCTACAAAGCTCTACCGGAATATCACCAGGCTCCCTGGCTGGATCAGTTCGTTGCATCTGGCGAACTGCCGCCGGTCGAAGAACGCCTGCCCAAAGAACCGCAGGTCTACCTGACGTCCGGTATGAAAGACGGCATTGGCGTTTATGGCGACCTGTGGCGCGGCTTCTCCGCCTGCCCGACTGCCGGTTATAACGACATGGCCGGGACCACCATGGGCTGGTTCGGGATCGAATCCTACACCTCTCGCTACGGCGCGCTGGTCAAGACTGGCCCGCTGTTCCGTGCGGATCAGGACATCATCCTGATGCCCGAAATCGCCAAGAGTTGGGAATGGTCTGACGATGGTATGCAACTGACCATGAACCTGATCGAAGGCGCGAAGTGGTCGGACGGCGTCCCGTTCACCGCGGACGATGTCATGTTCGTCTGGGAAGGTTACGTCCTGGATGATAATGTGGCTGCCCCACGCCATCAGGATGCCTGGTCCTGGGACGGCAAACCGGCGACCCTGGAAAAAGTGGATGATTACACCATCCGCTTCACTTTCCCGGTTTCCAAACCGCTGGATGCCTTCTACCTGATGAATGAAGACAATTTCCATGTCATGCCCGCGCATCAGCTCAAGTCCCTGCATCCCAAGTGGAGCGAGGCCGATCCGAAACCGAGCTACCGCGATTTTGCGGACGCCCTGAAACCGGACGATCTGCCGCTCGTCACGATGGGGCCGTGGGTCATCACCGAATACAAGACCGACGAGCTGATGATCATGCGGCGCAACCCGTACTACTGGAAGGTCGATGAGGCCGGGAACCAACTGCCCTACATGGATGAAATCCAGTATCGCAAAGGCCCCAGCGGGATTGGCCGTGACCTGTGCACGATCGCGGGCGACTGCGATCACATGAACCTGGAAAATCCCAGCACCTTTGTCGAGGCCATGACCCAGGCCCAGGCTCCTGAAGCGACCTACAACGTCAGCTGGGGTCCTGAAACCCTCGGCTACTATGTCCAGTTCAACTTCGCGCTTAACTTTGGCGTCGACGGTGATCGTGATGTCGCCCTTCGCGAGTTGTTCCGTGATTTGCGTTTCCGCCAGGCAATGAGTTATGCCTCTGACCGCGATGGGATTGCGCAGTCGATCATGCGCGGTCCTTTCCTGCGCGGTTGGGCTGGCGGCCTGTACCCCGGTGCCCCCGATTTCGACAAGGAATCGGTCGTCTACTACCCGTATGATGTCGCCTCAGCTAATGCGCTGCTGGACGAAATCGGGCTGATGGACACCAATGGCGACGGCGTTCGTGAATGGACCGAAGGCCCGATGGCGGGCGAGCCGGTCGTTATCCAGTTGCTGGCTTCGCAGGACGCCAAGGAAACTCAGAGCGTCGCCGAAGCGCTGGTCAACCAGTGGGCCGCAGTCGGCATTCAGGTCAACATGCGCATCATGGACAGCGCCACGAATACCGAGGTTAATAACGCCGGTACCTGGGATGCACAAGTGAGCCGTGGTGGTCAGGCGTTCGCGCTCCCCTTTACCAATGTCACTACCCTGGCCCCCATCACCAAGATCGGCCTGAACTGGCACCGTGAGGGCGACCAGCCCCGTGAGATGCTGGACTTCGAACAGCAGCTGGTGGACATTGTGAACCAGTACCGCACGACCTACGATGCCGCAGGCCGTAAGGAACTGATGCGCCAGTACAACCAGATCTTCACTGAGAATGTCTACGACCTGGGTATTTTTGTCGGGCGTTATGGCCTCGGTACGGCCAAGCGCGTCAAGAATATTCCCGATGGCACGCCGGTGTTTATGTATACCTGGGTGGAAGATGCCGTCCTGCTGGATATGCTCTGGACTCCAGTGGACGAGCAGCTGCCTCAGAATCACCCGGACACCATTCCGGTCTATAGCAACTAATCGTTCGAATTGGGGTGGGTTGGGGGCCTGGTCCTCTGACCCACTCCTTTTCGGGATAGAATCTTAAAACCCATGACACCTGAATGCGGCGGTGAGGCTTCATCTAGAAGTTTTCGGAGGGGGCATGCTTAGTTATATTCTGCGCCGATTGACGGTGGCGTTCTTTTTGCTGATTGGAATTGGAATTGTTTCCTTTGTGGTCATCAAGCTGCCACCCGGAGATTTCGCCAGCCGCTATCGTCAGTACCTGATCGACCGAGGCTCGCCCGCCGAGGAAGCGGAAAAAGCCGCCCAGATTGTGCGCGAGCAGTACGACCTGGACAAACCCCTGCCGACCCAGTTTTTCCTGTGGGTCAAGGGCATGGCTACGGAGGGTAAGTTTGGGTACTCGTTTGCCTATCGTAAAGACGTGGGCGAGCTGATCGCCGACCGCCTGCCCAAAACGCTGCTGATCGCGGTGCTGGCGCATCTCATCTCGACGGTCGTGGGGGTCGGGCTGGGCATCTTTGTCGCGCCGCGCAAATATGGATTCTGGGACAATCTCGGGGCTATTTTTGCCTTTATTTTTACCTCGGTCCCACGCTTTTCCATTGCCATCATCTTTTTATATATTCTCGTCATTGAACTGCGACAACCCAGTATTACGAATTTCTTTTCACCCCAGTACGTGTTTGCACCCTGGAGCTGGGACAAAATAGTGGATATGTTCCAGCATATCTGGCCGGTGCTGGTCATCGCCGGGCTGGGCGGTGTGGCCCGTAATATGCGCGTGATGCGCGGGAACCTGCTGGATGTACTTGGCGCACAGTATGTGCAGACCGCACGCTCCAAAGGCCTGACCGAACGGGCCGTCATCGTCAAGCACGCGGTTCCGAACGCTCTGCATACCATCGTCGCCTATCAGGGGACCGTGCTGCCCTATATGATGCAGGGTGAGCTGGAAGTCGCCATCGTGCTTGGCCTGCCGACGATGGGACCGTTGTTCTATGAGTCTCTGGTCAATCAGGATATCTATATCTCCGGCTCGCTTTTGCTGATGTATGGCGCGCTCATTCTGATCGGCAATTTGCTGGCGGACATCTTCCTGTCCGTTCTCGATCCACGAATTCGTTACAGTTAGCAGGGGGTGAAACGCACATGGACGCTGCAAGCGCAAAATCAGATGTCGTTTTGCTGAGCGAAACCATCGACGAGCAGGAAGAACACGAAGGGTATTTCCAGCTAGTCTGGCGTCGCTTCCGGCGCAGCACCGTCTCGATTGTCGGCGCGATCATGGTGCTGGTGCTGGTCATGCTGGCAATATTTGCGGATTTTTTCAGTCCGACCTCTTTGTCTCAGATCGACTTGCAGGCCTCGTTTATTCCGCCGCAGCAGATCCGCTTTTTCGACCATGAGGGCAATTTTCATCTGAGGCCGTTCGTCTATAACTACACCTACGAACTCGATCCCGTCACCTTCCAGGTCCATTGGCAGGAAGATACGAGCAAGGCTTACGAAATCAAGTTCCTCGTCCAGGGAGCGGACTACAAGCTTCTGGGATTGATCCCGTCCAACCTGCATCTGTTCGGGGTCGAAGAGGGCGGCACGATTTACCTGCTGGGGACGGACAAATTAGGCCGTGACCTGTGGGGCAAAGCCTGTGAAGCCGGGCGCATCTCGCTCAGTATGAGCTTGTTCGGCACGATCATCAGCGTCGCGGTGGGTTCCGTCATGGGCGTGGCATCCGGTTATTATGGCGGTTGGGTCGATAATGTCTTGCAGCGGTTCACGGAATTCGTCGCTGCCTTCCCGAACCTGCCGCTGTGGATGGCGCTGGCAGCGCTCGTGCCCAAAACAGCCGATTCGTTTACGGTGTTTGTCGCCATGTCGCTCATCTTCGCGCTGCTGACGTGGACCACACTGGCCCGCGAAGTGCGCGGCAAGGTCCTGTCCCTGCGCGAAACCGATTTTATCCTGGCGGCCAAGGAGATGGGCGCGTCGAACACCCGCATCATCTTCCGCCACCTGTATCCCAATACTCTGAGCCACGTCATCGTGATCCTGACTCTGACGGTTCCCGGTGTGATCCTGGCCGAATCTTTCCTGAGTTTCCTGGGGATTGGCATCACCGAACCGCTCATCAGTTGGGGCCTGATGATGCGCAACACCCAGGACATTCAAACCCTGGGCCAAAATGCCTGGATTCTGGCACCCATTGCATTTATTGTCGTGGCGGTGCTCGGCTTCAACTTCCTGGGCGATGGCCTGCGCGATGCCGCTGATCCTTATGCGGCCAAATAAGTAAAGGTGAACCATGAGTAAGTCAAGCGTGGCAGTTGTCGTCGGGGTTCTGCTGGTGCTGTGTGGGTTTACCGCGGCCCTGGTCTCTGGTCAGGCCGACCTGGTCCCGCTGCCGCCCACCATTTCCGGCACCGTCTCGGGCACGGATGGCCCGCTGGCCGACGCGATCGTTCAGATCAAAGGAACGCCAAACATCACCCAGACTGCGGAGGATGGGACATTTACCCTGAGCGGAATCGAAGGCGAACCGCCGGTGGTGGTTACCGCCTGGTCGCAGGGTTATTACGTGGGCTGGGC
>JAIOHO010000585.1 GCA_019912905.1 Anaerolineae bacterium | reverse complement strand
GCCGATTTCGTCGAGGTGTCCGAGATCGCTCAGTTCCTGGCTGACGGTCAGGTAATCGAATTCTTCGCTGCGATCGACGATGCGCTGGATTGCCTGCCAGATCCACTGGTGGCGCAGCAAAAAGAAATCATCCTGTTTGAGAAAAGCCGCCACGTTAAAGTAGATGCTGGGATTAGTAAGGATCGCCCCCAGGACCGCTTCTTCCGCTTCAGGGCTGAACGGGATCGTCTGCTCAGACGTGTTGTAGCGCGAGTCGGTCATCAGCCACCTGCAAAGAAAACAAAACGGCTCACTGTGCCCAGGGCCGTGTTGTGGTTATGATCGTTAATGATGAAAGAGATGATCCGGCGAATGCGGATCAATCCTCGCTGTCGTCCAGATCATCCAGATCGAGCGAATCGACAAAATCTGCAAACGCGCTCAGTCGATCGCTTGCCCCTTCTTCACCTTCGCCGGCTGCCCCGTCCGTTTCGATGTCCACTTCTTTGGTGATGGCCGCCTCGCGCATAACGCGCTCATCGACGAAGATGGGGGCCTTAACGCGCACGGCCAGGGCAATGGCATCACTGGGACGCGAATCGATTTCAATCTGCTTCTCGCCGAGGTCAACCAGAATGCGGGCGTAGAAGATGTCTTTACGGAGGTCGTTAATCAGAATTTGGACGACCCGACCACCCATTTCCCGAATCGCGGTCTTGAGCAGATCGTGCGTCAGAGGGCGTTTGCTTGGTTGTTCCTGAAGCTCAAAGGTGATGGCATCGGCTTCGCATGGGCCAATCCAGATCGGTAAATATTTATCGCTGTTGGTGTCTTTGAGAACGACGATTCGTTCCTGAGACATGAGACTCACACGGATGCTGTCAATGACCACTTCTATCATAATGCTTTTACTCTACACCTCGGTTGCCCTCAAGATTCGGCACTTTGACAGGCGAATCTTCTAAATGCGATTATACACGGAAGCCGGTAATCGGCAAATAGCACGCTCGGCCCGGATAAGCCCGTGCTGGCTATAGCACTTTTCGCCTGGTCCGCTTATTATCGTCCAGATTCGACTGAATGAAAGAGAGATTTTGCTCATGAAGATTAGAGCTGCGCTGCTGATGGAACCGGGGACTCCCTTCGTGATTGAGGACCTTACGCTGCAAGCGCCTCAGACGGGCGAAGTGCTGGTGAAGATCGCAGCCAGCGGCGTGTGCCACAGCGATTACCACGTCATGTCCGGCACGACCAGACATCCCATGCCCTGTGTCTGTGGGCACGAAGGGGCCGGAGTGGTCGAAGCGGTCGGCACCGGGGTTACGCGCGCCCAGGTCGGCGATCATGTCGTCTTGAGTTGGGCACCGGACTGTGGGGAATGTTTCTACTGCCTGCACGGTCAGCCGAACCTGTGCGAGACGTTTACCGAGCCGATCTGGGCCGGGACGATGCTCGACGGCACGCCGCGCCTGAGCTTCAAAGGCCAGCCGGTGTATCACTACTGCGGACTGGCGAGCTTCGCCGAATATGCGGTTGTGCCCCAGGAAAGCTGCATTCCGATCCGCAAAGATGTCCCCCTGGAGGTGGCTTCGCTCATCGGCTGCGCGGTGGCGACCGGCGTCGGCGCGGCCATGTATACGGCTCATGTGCGTCCCGGTGAAAGTGTGGTGGTCTATGGCGCAGGCGGCATCGGCCTGAACGTGATTCAGGGTGCAGTGTTGTGTGGCGCATCGACCATTATTGCAGTCGATACAAACGCGACCAAAATGCGTATTGCCCGCGAATTTGGGGCCACCCATACGCTGCTGGCGAATGACGACACGCTGGCCGGTATCCGCGATCTGACTGGTGGCAGGGGCGCGGATCATGTGTTTGAGGCGGTCGGCTTCCCGGCGGTGCAGGAAACAGCCTTCGAAGCAGTGCGGCCCGGTGGCACGCTGACTCTGGTGGGCCTGTCGCCAATGGGGTCCGGCACCAATCTGCCCGGTGCGGTCATCACCCGGCAGGAGAAAGTCATTCGCGGTAGTTATTATGGCTCGGTCAACGCACACCGCGATTTCCCGCTGTTCATCGACCTGTACGCCAGCGGTCAGCTCAAGCTCGATCAGATGATTTCAAAACAGTACCCTCTGGAAGACATTAACACGGCCTACGACGACATGCTCAGCGGCGAAGTGGCGCGGGGGGTGATCGTCTTTTGATGGCGCGGCGAAACCTGCTGATTCTGGCGGTGATCGGACTGGCGGCCTGTGCGTCGCCGCCGCTGTCGATGCAGGAGCGCGGCCCGACCCGCAGTGTCGTGACCGCCAGTCAGCGGATGATGTACGACTTTTTTGATGCCAGCACCTGGGACGTGTTCACAGTGGACGATCCCCCGGCGCGGTTCGCCGTCGAGGAAGGGGCACTGGTCGGGTCGGTGGCCGCGGACCAGGGTTACCTGATGTCCACCAATCATGTGAGGCATGAGGATGTGCTCATCAACGCGACGGTGCAGCAAACCGAGGGACTGCTCGGCAATGGTTTTGGCGTCGTCTGTCGGGCGGATGCCCAGGGCGACGGCTACTACTTTCTGATCTCCAGCGACGGCGAGTTCACCATCAGCGCAGCGACCCCGGTGCGCGACGACCTGTTCCAGTTGATCCCCTGGCAGCATCACAGCGTCATTCGCCAGGGGGTTTACGCGAATGATATTCGGGCGGTCTGTGCCGGGAATTACCTGGCGATGTTCATCAACGACGTCTTTGTGGCCGAGGTTTTTGACGACGAATTTACCAGCGGCCAACTGGGGCTAGTGGTCGGTGCGGTGGGTCAACCGGCGGCGGTCCGCTTCGACAACATCCTGGTGCGTGACGCGATTCTGCGGGGCAATCGCTGACGCAGCGAAAACAAAGAGGCGCAGGGTTCCGCGCCTCTGATTCTGGCTTTATCGTCTGGCCGTCGCTATGGCTGCTGCGGGATTTTCAATTCCTGGCCGATCGACAGCCGGTTCGGATCGCTCAGGTTGTTGGCCTGAACCAGGGCCGAGACAGTCGTGCCATAGCGCTGGGC
>JAIOHO010000584.1 GCA_019912905.1 Anaerolineae bacterium | reverse complement strand
TCCCCAGCCTTCTTTGTTTCGACTGGTTAGATAGATTCTTATACCTTTGTTATCACCCTTGTCCAACTGCCAGAAGTGCCATTCGTCGTTGTATTTTGATTCTGGGAACTGGCGCAGCAAAGCCTCATGAAATCCAGTTTTCTCGATATAAAGGTCGCTGGCAGGCTTTTCTAGCGGGTTTTCTGGGTCTTCCCAAGCCTTAGGGTCAACAGGTGTAATGAAAAAAGTGATAGTCATAATTCTATAAACTGTAACAGGGCGCAGCATTGCTGCGCCCTACGAATTTTGCGGGATTACTGCTTGAGGAAATTGCGCAGGACGGTTTGCAGGATGCCGCCGTTCTTGTAGTATTCGACCTCGACCGGCGTATCCAGACGGACGTGGACCGTAAACTGCTTGGTCTGGCCGTCGGCATCGGTGGCGGTCACGGTCAGCTTGTCGCCGGACTGCACGGCTTCCGTCACCGGGATGTCATAATGCTCCTGCCCGGTCAGCCCCAGCGTCTGCCAGTTCTGCCCATCCTCGAATGTCAGCGGCAGCACGCCCATCATCACCAGATTGCTGCGGTGGATGCGCTCGAAGCTCTCGGCGATCACGGCGCGCACGCCCAGCAGCAGTGTGCCCTTGGCTGCCCAGTCCCGGCTGGACCCCATGCCGTAATCTTTCCCGGCCAGGATCACCAGCGGGATGTCGGCAGCAATGTACTGCATGGCCGCGTCGTAGATCGGCATTTCCTCGCCAGTGGGCAGGTTGTAGGTCACGCCGCCTTCGCTGCCGGGAACCAGTTGATTGCGCATCCGCACATTGGCGAAGGTGCCGCGCATCATGACCTCATGATTGCCGCGCCGCGAACCGTAGCTGTTGAACTCTTCTGGGGCGACGTCGTGATCTTCCAGGTACTTGCCTGCCGGGCTTTTGACCGCGATGTTGCCCGCCGGGGAGATATGATCGGTCGTCACCGAGTCCCCGGCCTTGACCAGCACGCGCGCGTTCACGATCGGCTCCACCGTTTCGGGATTCAGCGGCAGATCGACGAAGAAGGGCGGCTCCTGAATGTAGGTGCTGTATTCGTTCCACTGGTAGACCGCTTCGCTGCTGCTGGGGATGGCGTTCCACATCTCGTTGCCATCATAGACGTTGCCGTACTGCTGCTTGAACATCTCCGGCGAGACATTAGTCTGCACGGCGGCGATGATCTCCTGCTGCGTCGGCCAGATGTCCTTCAGATAGACATCCGCGCCGCTCTGGTCCTGCCCGATAGGTTCATGGACCAGATCAATATCGACCGTCCCGGCCAGCGCATAGGCGACGACCAGCGGCGGCGAGGCCAGGAAATTGGCGCGCACGTCCGGGTTGATGCGTCCGGCAAAGTTGCGGTTGCCGCTCAGTACCGCTGCCGCCACCAGATCGGCTTGTTTGATGGCCGCCGAGACTTTTTCGGGCAGGGGACCGCTGTTGCCGATGCAGGTCGTGCAGCCGTAGCCGACCGTGTTGAAGCCCAGTTGATCGAGATAGGGCGTCAGTCCCGCGTGATCCAGGTATTCGGTTACGACTTTTGAACCGGGCGCGAGGCTGCTCTTGACGTAGGGTTTGCGCTGCAAGCCTTTTTCGACGGCCTTTTTCGCCAGCAGGCCCGCGCCGAGCATGACGGAGGGGTTGCTGGTGTTGGTGCAGCTGGTGATGGCGGCGATCACCACCGAACCGTGCGCCATCTCAGCGCTGCTGCCGTTATCGCGATAAGTGGCCGTGTTGTGCAGCTTTTCGTCGCTCAGTTCGAATCCCTGGGGACCAACCGGTGCGCGCAGCGCCTTGTTGAAGGTGGGCTTCATGTCACGCAGCAGGATGCGATCCTGCGGGCGCAGCGGACCGGCCAGGCTCGGCTCGACCGTGCTCAGGTCCAGTTCGAGCGTATCGTTGAATTTCGGGTCAGGCGTGGTATCGGTGCGGAAGATGCCCTGTTCCTTGCTGTAGCGCTCGACCAGGGTAATGACTGCCTCGTCGCGCCCGGTCCGGCGCAGGTAGCTCAGGGTTTCGTCATCGACCGGGAAGAAGCCGATGGTCGCGCCATATTCGGGGGCCATATTCGCAATGGTGGCGCGGTCGGGCAGGGACATGCTGCTCAGGCCGGGGCCGTAGAATTCGACGAACTTGCTGACCACGCCCTTCTTGCGCAGCATCTGCGTGACGACCAGCACCAGATCGGTAGCGGTGGCACCTTCGGGCAGGCTGCCAGTCAGCTTGAAGCCGACCACTTCCGGCATGAGCATGTAGATCGGCTGGCCGAGCATGGCTGCTTCCGCTTCGATGCCACCCACGCCCCAGCCGACCACGCCCAGGCCGTTGATCATGGTGGTGTGGCTGTCGGTGCCGACCAGCGTGTCGGGCAGGGCGACCAGTTCGCCGGATTCATCCGCGTACAACTGGACGACTTTCGCCAGATATTCGAGGTTCACCTGATGCACGATGCCGGTGGCCGGGGGCACGACTTTAAAGTTATCGAAGGACTTCTGGCCCCAGTGCAGAAATTCGTAGCGTTCGCGGTTGCGCTCGAATTCGAGTTCGGAGTTCAGCATGATGGCATCAGCGCGTCCAAAATAATCGACCTGAACCGAGTGGTCGATGACCAGATCGACGGGCACCGTCGGGTTGATTTTGCCGGGGTCGCCGCCCATGCGCTGCATGGCGCTGCGCAGCGCCGCCAGATCGACCACCGCCGGGACACCGGTAAAATCCTGGAGGATCACCCGCGCGGGCTTAAACGGGATTTCGACCGGATTATAGTTTTTCGCATCCCACCGGGCGATGTCGAGGACACTCTGCTCCATCACCTGGAAGTTATCCAGGTTGCGCAGCGCATTTTCGAGCATGACCTTCATGCTGAACGGCAGCTTATCAATGTGGCCGATCCCCTGGTTTGCCAGTGCGCTCAGGCGGTAGATGACGGCCTGTCCGCTGCCGGTATCGAACGTACCGCGCGCGCCGAAACGATCTACTTTCGTGCTCATGAATCAGTTCCTTTTGGGTTAACTTTTATCTGAAACATTTTCATTCTACCCGAAGTGCAGCGGGTTTAACACCTTTTGCGGAGCGGTAAAAAGAACCTTGATGCTGGTATAATCCTGTTGAATAGGTTGCCGCACTCCTGTAAACTTTGCACAGCGATTCTTGAAGCAAGAGAGAGGATACTTTATGAGCAGTCGCGCGCGTACCCGTGAGCGCCGTGAAGAACGAGAAAAACAGCGGAAACGCAATCGCCAACTGTTACTGGTCGGTGTCATCGCTGCGGTCGCCGTCATTCTGGTCGTACTGCTGGTGATTTCCAATCTGCCAGCCGACGCCACCATCGCCCCGGAAACCGTCGCTCTGTACGATGGGATTCCTCAGTCCACTACGGCAGAAGGATTCCCGTTGCTCGGTAATCCTGAGGCTCCGGTAAGCGTGTCCGAATATTCCAGCTTTGACTGCCCGCACTGTGCGGAATTCTACGAGAGCACGATCCCCGCGTTGGTCGAACGCGCGCGCGCCGAGGACATAAGCTTTACCTATGTGCCGCTGTTTGGGACCGGTGGCATTTTCAACGGGGAAGGTGCGGCCAAGGCTGCCCTTTGCGCCGGGAACCAGGGCGAGTTCTGGGTTTATCATGGCGCGCTGTTCCACTGGCAGACTCAGTTCGCGAACCAGGCGTTCGGCGCGAATCGATTGGAAGCGGGCGCGGCCAACCTGGGCCTTGACGTCGCTGCCTGGAAGACTTGTATCCAGAGTGACGCGACCAATCAGGTTCTGGTTGCGGCGAACGGTGCGGCCAGCCAGTTGGACGGCTTCACCGGCACCCCAACGATTGCGGTGAATGGGGTGATCGTTCAGGATGCCAACGGGGTGGTCAGCAATGCGCTGCCGGACATCAATGCGGCGATTGATGCGGCGCTGGCGGTTGCGCCCGCATCTCCCTCGAATAGCAATACGGCTGGTGCAGAAGCGACTGCCGAAGTGACGCCGGAAGTCACGCAGGAGGCATCCCAATAGTCGGCGTGCAGCGTTCCAGACACTGATTCTGCCTGGTGGAGAGCCAGGAATG
>JAIOHO010000583.1 GCA_019912905.1 Anaerolineae bacterium | reverse complement strand
CCCCATAGCGCTGCGACTGGAACGCGGTGGCGTACTGGATCGTGTTGAGCGTCGCCGTCCCCTGGTCCGGCCCAGCGCCGCTGTTGCTGGAAAACAGCAGCCAGGGTTGGGTAAACAGATTCAGGAGGCCGATGGTCGAGGTGATGCCGACGAACAGAATCACACCGCGCATCATCGGGATGGTCACGTAAAAGAACTGCTGCACCGTGCCTGCGCCATCCACGCTGGCGGCGTCGTAGAGTTCATGTGGAATTCCCTGCAAGCCCCCCAGCATGATCAGGGTGTTATAGCCCGACGCGCCCCAGAAAATCATCAGCATGATGGCGACGCGCGCGGGCCAGGGTTGGGTCAGCCAGGGGATGCGCCCAAGACCCAACACCTCCAGGATGCCGTTGATCCAGCCAAAGTTGTCGTTCAGCAGCAGTTGAAAAATGATGGCAACAATCACCGCCGAGGTAATATACGGAATAAAAAACAGGATGCGAAAGACCGTGCGCCCGCGCACGCTCGGGCTGTTGAGGATGGTCGCCAGAATCAGAGTCGAGAAGACGATGACCGGCAGCATGATCACCAGGAAAATCAGCGTGTTGCCCAGCGCACCGATGACGCGTTCATTTTTGAGCAGGCGCTCATAATTGCCGAAACCAAACCAGCGCGGTTCGCCGATGCCCTGCCACTTCTGAAAGCTGAGCCACAGCGACCACACCAGCGGGTAGCCATGAAAAATGCCAAAGATGAGGAAAAAAGGGGAGATGAGCAAATACTCGGCGCGGTGCTTCCACAATCGATGCCGCAAAGACGGCCCTGCGTGGGCCGGTGGGACCGCCGCTCGCGTCGAGGCACCGGGCATGGGATTCTGGGTCGTCATGATACCCCTCTCAGATCATATAGGGGCTGCCCGGTCAGGAAGCCCCTATACAAAGCTTGATTGCGCGAAAATGGATCGGATGCCTAGTCCTGATAATCCGGCAGGATTTCGGCCAGGCCGTCGGCCACCTTCTGCATCCCGGTTTCGATGTCTTCGTCGCCCTTGATCATCGCGTCGATTTCGGGCTGGAGGATTTCGCCCGTCGCCGCGCCGTAGGCCGCCGTGCGGCAGAAATCGAGACTCAGGTTATTTGCCATTTTCAACCACATCTGGCCGATCTTCTGCTCACCAAACAGGTCGGTCGTCAGTTCCTGGAACGGCCCTTCGAGGTAGGGGATATACGGCGGGATAATGCCCCAGTTCCCGGCTGCGGTCGCGCCTTCCATCGACCCGAAAGCAAACTGCATGAAGATCTTCGCCAGTTCAGGATTCTGAGTCGTGATTGGGGAGACGAGTGTCGCCCCGCCCCAGACGCCGGTGTTCGGGCCACCTGCCACCGCACGCGGCAGCGGGGCCAGCCGCCAGACGCCCTTGACGTCGTCGTTGAGGTTGCTCTCCCAGAAGCCGCGCCCCCAGGCCGGGGCCAGATCGAGCACCAGTTGGCTGGTGTTGATGGCATTCCAGTATTCGGGTGTCCACCAATCAGCCTCCAGCGTGGCGCCGGTCTGGTGGATTTTCTGGATCAATTTGATCGCATTTATGCCTGCGTCGTCATTAATGGTCACTTCGGCATTGTCGCAGCTTGTTGGGCCAGAACCACCATACTGGGCGTCAAACCAGCTCCAATAGGCACTTCCGACGGTCGCACCGCCCGCCGGGTACAGCACCGCATTCTTGCCCGCCGCGGCGATCTGAGTCAGGATGTCGAGGAACTCCGGCTCGTACAGCATGTCATCAGGAACCGTGATGCCGAGTTCGTCCAGAATATCCGCACGGTAGTAAATGCCGCTGGTGGAAATATCGCCCGGCATCCCGAAGTAACCGCCCATCTCGGCGACGTAAGCTTCGTTCAGCTTGCCCGCCACCAGCTGATCCTTGATCGGCTCGATCATGTCGGTGGTTTCCAGAAGCGCGCCCTGGGCACCATACAGCGCCACGTCGGTCGCTTCCATCCAGTACAGATCCGGCGCACCGGTTCCAGCAGCCATCGCCGTCTTGAACTTGGCGCCGTGATCTTCGATCTGCTGCCAATCCAGCGTGACATTGGGGTATTTCTTCAGAAATTCGACGCGAATGTAGTCCAGGGGATGATCGCCATGGCCCCAGAAGACCAACGTCCCTGTCAGCGAGGGATCTGGCTCGACTTCCTGGGCCAGCGAAAAGGCACCACTGGCAGCGGCTAAGCCAGCAGCCGAAGCTGCCCCGGCGGTTTTGAGAAACGCGCGGCGTGACAGACTAGATTTTAACATTTTTCAGTCTCCGAAATAGTCTATGAAAAGAAGCAACAACCTACTGCAAAGATAAATTATAATTTATATTTGTCACTTGTCAAAACGAATATGCCGTTGACATGGTCTGTCAGCGACGATTGTGCCCCTGTCAAACACTGCTAAAATGGAGCCTGTACCGAAGAAACGGAGCAGTGTGAATCGGGATGGCTTCATTCGAGAACTATACAATTCCCTATAACCGGCCCAGTATGGCGGGCAATGAGCAGCACTATATCGCGCAGGTGATCGAAAACCGCCATGCGGCGGGCGATGGCGCATTTACCCGAAAATGCCATGCCCTACTCCAGGAGATTCTGGGCGCACCCCGGGCGCTGCTGACCACGAGCTGCACCCACGCGCTGGAAATGACGGCTCTTCTGCTCGACATTCAGCCGGGCGACGAGGTCGTCATGCCGTCATTCACGTTCGTTTCGACGGTGAACGCCTTCGTGCTGCGCGGCGCGCGCCCGGTGTTTGCCGACATCCGTCCCGATACGCTGAACATCGACGAAACGCAGTTGGAGCACCTGATCACCCCGCGCACCCGAGCCATCCTGGTGGTGCATTATGCCGGTGTGGGCTGCGAGATGGACGCCATCCTCAACCTGGCCGAGCGGCATCAGATCGCCGTGATCGAAGACAATGCACACGGACTTTTCGGCCAGTACCGGGGCAAAATGCTTGGCACGTTTGGCAGCCTGGCGACCCAGAGCTTTCACGAAACCAAAAATATTACCTGCGGCGAAGGCGGGGCACTGATCATCAATGACCCGCAGTACATTGAGCGGGCCGAGATCATCCGCGAAAAAGGCACCAATCGCAGCCAGTTTTTCCGGGGTCAGGTGGATAAGTACACCTGGGTCGATGTCGGTTCGAGTTATCTGCCTTCCGACATCCTGGCGGCGTTCCTGTACGCTCAGCTCGAAGCACGCGCGACGATTCAGGCCAACCGCAAACACAGTTGGACGCGCTACCACGCGGAACTGGCGGATTGGGCCGCGGCCTGCGACGTGCGCCTGCCGATCGTGCCGGACTACTGCGAGCAGCCCTATCACATTTATTATCTGCTGCTGCCCAATGTCGAGCGGCGGCAGGCACTGATCGAGCATCTCAAGGCGCACGGCATCCTCAGCGTGTTTCATTACCAACCGCTGCACCTGTCGGTGATGGGGCAGCGCTACGGCGGGCAGCCCGGGGACTGCCCCGTAACCGAGCGGATCAGCGACCAGCTTCTGCGTCTGCCGTTGTTCAATAACTTTACAGATGCCGAGCAGTCCCGGGTAATCGAGGCGCTGCACGCCTTCGAAGGGTAAGCAGCGCGACATTTCGCTGAGCTCTGGCGGCGGATCATCGGCCTGAAATCCCGATCCTGCCAGCTTTGCCAGTCGCACTGGCAGCTTTATGGTTTTCACATAATCTTGGAAATAAATTCATCTCGCCCAACTTGACGCCATCTCATCCAAGTCTATGATGAGATTAAGGGAGACCAGCAGTACTGGAATCCGGCAACGAAACTGAGGGCTATCGGGTATGACTCTTCACATCCTCCATCTGGAAGATACCAAACCACTGCGCGACATCCTCCGGGCGACTCTGATGGCGATTCGTCCGGGCTGCGAGATTTACCAGTTCATGACCAGCGACGATGCCATGGACTATATCCGCGAATATGGCGACGACATTGACCTGTTCCTGCTCGACGTCCGCGTACCCGGTTCAGTGGATGGGCTGGGCGTGGCCGAGTTCATTCAGGAGATGGAGTATCGCGGTCTGGTGGTGATGACTTCGGCCTACATGTCCCCTGGACGCGAGACTCTGGTGGCCTTAAACGCACACTGGTATCAGAAGCCCTGGCAGATCGAGGACGTTCAGGAAATGCTGCGTCTGGCTGCCAGCACCCGACCCACCCCGTAAGCATCCCTCATCCCAGAACTGCCGCTGTCTGTCCGCATACGATTGGCGGTATAATGCTCGGTCGGAAGTAGCCGGATAGACGAGCAGACCGCTTATGAAGTTTCGTGTTCAAAGGATCAGCCGCCGCCTCACAGCCTGTATTCTCCCGTGCCTCGGGGCACTGCTGGTCGCATGCAGCGTCGGCACCGTCAGCCCGGCAGCCGACACGACCGCCGAATCGATCCGCACCGACACGCCTGCACCGATTGCTCTCCAGCCCACGGCATTACCCACCGCCACCTTCGAACCCACCCCGCTGCCGCCGACGACTCTGGTCATCTGGTGGCCGGAACCCCTGGCACCGCTCAACAACAGCAGCGCCGCCGAACTGCTGTCCGAACAGATCAGCGCGTTCAAGGCCGCTCAGGGCAACGTCGAGGTGCAGCTGCGCCGCAAGCTGCAAAGTGGCGTCGGCGGCATCATGTCCACGCTGCGGGCGGCCAGCCCGGTCGCGCCGGGTGCCCTGCCCGACCTGACCCTGATGCGGCGCGAGGATGTCCTCACGGCGGCGCAGGCCGGGTTGATCTATCCGATGGAAGGTCACGTCACGTCAGCGGTCCTGGGCGATCTTTACCGTGCTGCCCTGGGATTGGGACGCTATGACGGGGCGCTGTTCGGCCTGCCCTACATGATAGACGTCCAGCATATGGCCTATTCATCGCCAGCGGATACGCAGCGGCCCACCCGCTTCGAGGACTTTCTGGCCCAGCAGATCTCGTTCGCGCTGCCGGTGGCTCAGTCCAGCGTCATCAACGACGTGCTGCTGACCCAGTATCTGGACGCCGGGGGAACGTTGCCGGAAAACGGCATTCAGGATATTAACGTCGAAGCGCTGCTGAGTGTGCTGAATTTCGATGAGCAGGCCGTTCAGGATGGGTTGATCGACCGGGGTGTACTGAATTATACGTCGCCTGCGGATTATCAGAACAGCCTGGTGGCAGGCACCCTCGACGCCGCAGTCGTCAATTCGAGCCTGTATCTTAGTCTGCTGGAAGCAGGGGACACACTGGATTTCGGGCCAGTGCCGACCGAGTCCGGTTCCTTGGCCGGAGAAGTCGATAGCTGGATGTGGGTGATTACCACGTCGAGCGCCGACCGACAGGCGTTGGCGGCGCGCTTCCTCAATTGGATGCTGGATGCGACCCGCCAGGGCGACTACAGCCGCTCGATCCACATGATTCCGTCCCAGCGCACCGCCCTGCAAACCTGGGAGGATACCCCCTACATCACCTTCGTGCGTCAGCTGCTGAATAATGCCCTGCTGCCGCTGACCAATGTGGAAAGCGGCACCGTCGCGCGGGCCATGCAGAACGCCCTTGTCGCGGTCATCTCCGGGGAAGCCACTGCCGAAACCGCCGTTCAGGACCTCCTCAACCGACTGGCGGGTTAACGGATGCCCACTTCTTGCAGCGCGTTGCGCAGGGCATCCAGTTTGATCGGTTTGGCAAGATAGCTGTTCGCCCCGGCAGCCTGGGCTTCGGCAGTCATGGGGGGCGCGTGAGCCGAGATCATAATCACCGGCACGTCGGCCCAGCGCGGATCGGCCCGCAGCTGGCGGCAAATATCCAGCCCATTCCCATCAGGCAGCATAATATCGAGCAGGATGACGTCCGGCTCTTCGTAGGCCAAACGGTCCCACGTCTGCTTGAAGGACAGAGCGCCAATCGGCTCGTGACCGCTTACTTTTAAGAAGGTGCCGAGCATTTCCACGGTCAGCGGCTCATCGTCGACGATCAGGATTTTTGCCATGATCCAGCATTTCCTTGTGGCTTCGTGCTTATTATAGTGCCCAATCGACCGGCGTACAGGCTAGAAGCGTCGTTCATACAGGCGGTGGGTCTTGTAAATATCCAGCCCCATGTTTTTCGCAATGCTCACCATGTCGGCATTTGTTTCCAGAATCCAGCCGCCATCGGAATGCTCGATACGGGGATGATTCAGGCAGGCATCCAGAATGGTAAAGTAGAGCGCGACATCGACGCCCTTTTTGCGGTATTCCTCTTTCACCCCCAGCAGCGGGATGCGCACCCAGTTCATGACGGGCCGGATCTTCCAGTAATACAGCGCGCGCACCAGCGACACCACCTCCGGCACACCGGGACGCGGATTGGCTTTTTGCAGCACCTGGTTAAAGTCCGGGATGCCCAGCACGAACCCGGCAGGCTCGCCCTCGACCTCGGCGAAGAAGGCAAAATCCGGGTCGAAGAACTGGCCCAGGCTGGCGACCAGGTTGTCGAGTTCACGCGGGGTCATCGGCACGAACCCCCAATTTTTGTCCCAGGCCGTGTTATACAGCTCCTTAAACAGGGCAAACTCCGCTTTCAGACGCTTGCGGTCGATGGGCCGGATGGTGATTTTGTAACGCTTCTTGGCCGACTCGGTGATGCGCCGCAGCCGACCGTCCAGCCCTGAATCCCTCGATAGGTAGCGATCCATATGAAAGCTGTACAGGTCCATCGTTTTGACGAAGCCTGCTGTTTCGACCAGGGACTGAAAATAGGGATGATTGTAGGGCATGAGCAGCGATGGGCGCACGAAACCATCGATCAGCAGGCCGCAGTCTTCGTGTGTGGTGAAGGTCTGCGGGCCGCGAACGGCGTCATAGCCGCGCGCGCGCACCCATTCGGCAGCGGTATCGAGCAGGGCCGTGGCCGCCTCCTGATCGTCGTACACCTCAAAGGCCCCGAACCAGCCGATATGCTCTTCCTGAAATTCATTGTGGCGGTGATTGATAAACGCGGCGATGGTGCCGACGATCCGGTCGCCCCGCCAGGCCGCAAAATAATCGCCCTCCATGTACTCCCAGGCCGGGTTCTTCTTTTTGTCCAGCAGTTCGTGACGCATCGACAGCAGCGGCGGCACCCAGTTGGGGTCGTTGTGATAGACCTGCCAGGGAAATTCAAAAAACGCCTTAAAATCCTGGGCGTTTTCGACTTTGCGCACTGTGACCGGATTCGACATGGACCTGCCCTTCTGTACCTGTCCGCCACCGGCGCTAATGGTACCGGGTTCCCGGCTTCGTGCAAAAATTCTCTTGACAGTCAGTGGCCCCTCTGCTATTCTGAGTCGCGCATTCCACAGTAGCTCAACGGCAGAGCAATCGGCTGTTAACCGATGGGTTCCTGGTTCGAATCCAGGCTGTGGAGCACCCCAATAA
>JAIOHO010000582.1 GCA_019912905.1 Anaerolineae bacterium | reverse complement strand
TCATTACATCGACCGCTACGGCCTGGGCATCGACGCGACCACCGATACCGACGAGATCAAACACTACGGCTTCGATCACGCCTTTATCGTGCTGGATGATGGCGAGAACGGCCACAACGACGACGAGTACACTCATTTTCTGCGCCAGCAGGGTCGCCTGGAGACCTTCCGTGCGGCGCTGGCGAAGCGCGACGACCCCTTCGCGCACCCGTTTGAGGCCGGCGACAGCGCCGATGGCTTCATTGGCCGAAATGGGATTCGCTTTGTCGAGGACTACGACCACGAGCAGCCTTTTTACCTGAACCTGTCATTCATCGGCCCGCATCCCCCGCTGTGGCACCCCGGCGAATCGGCTCACGACCCCGACGCCATGACCGCCCCCATCGGCGCGCCAGATGAACCCGCCACGCGCGTCAAGCGGGCGCATTATCTGGACAAATGCGCGCTGATCGATCGCTATGTCGGCCAGTTGGTGGCGGCGCTCAAGCAGCGCGGCCTGTTCGACAATACCGTCTTCATCTTCACGTCCGATCACGGCGACAACCTGGGCGATTACGGCATCTGGGACAAACGTTATTTCTACGAACAGAGCGCCGGGGTGCCGCTGTTTCTGAGTGGTCCGGGCATCCCCGCCGGGGAGCGCCACAATGGGACGCGCGTCAGCAAGGCGCTGGTGAGTCATCACGACCTGTATGCGACTATCTTGGGGCTAGCCGGAGATTCGAACACCCACCGGCGGTACAGCCTGGACCTGCGGGCCATCCTCAGCGGCGAAGTCGGACACGACGCCGTGTATGCCGAACTTGGCACCTGCGCCATGATCCGCACCGCAGGCTGGAAGCTGGTGTTCGATCCCCAGCAGGGCGGCGTGGTCTATCTGTTCAATCTGACGGTCGATCCGCAGGAGCAGCACAATCTGGCCGGAGTCGCCGGTTACGAGGGAATCACCCTTCAACTGGTTCAGGCCCTGCTCGCGCACCGGATTCGCCTGACTCAATACACCCATACCAAGGAGGAACAGCGCTTGCAGCAGGTCCATGTTCCATGAGGGGGATCAGCTGACCCCGCCCTGAATTTTTCGGCTACACGTCGGTCCGCGACTCGCGTAAGGGAATCACCCACTCCGGGTCGATGTGAATCAAGAGGGTGTCGCCTTCATGTGGAACTTTGTGATTGGCGCGCAGCCGCATCGTCAGCGCCAGGCCGCTTTCATGCGCCAGCGTCAGCCGGTAGGCATCACCCTGGAAGACACACTCGACGATAGTGACCGGGATGCCGTTGGAGTCGCCGTCGGCCCGTTCCAGTCCCAGCGGATGCAGCAGCAGCGCATCCGGCCTGGACTCGACCGGGAATGAACCCAGCGGAGTCTGCGCCTGCCCTTCTCGATAAGCCTCTACCGGTACGACATTGTTCAATCCCAGAAACGCCGCGCAGAAGGTCGTTTGGGGACGCTGATAGACTGTCTCCGGGGTGCCCACCTGTTCAATCTGCCCGGCATTCATGATGGCGACCCGGTCGGCTATGGCAAATGCTTCCTGATGATCGTGGGTAACATACATCGCCGTCAGGCCAACCTGCTTAATGATATGGCGAAGTTCGACCACCAGGCGCGCCCGCAGCGCCGCGTCCAGCGAGCCGAGCGGTTCATCCAGCATCAGCAGGCGTGGATTAGGAGCCAGGCTGCGCGCCAGGGCGACTCGCTGTTTTTCGCCGCCCGAAAGCTGCCCCACGTCGCGGCGTTCAAAGCCGCTCAACCCGACCAGCCCGATCACCTCGCGGACACGCGCCTCGTTCCTGGTTAAGCGCTGCATTTTCAGGCCAAAACCGACATTCTGCGCGACGTTCATGTGCGGGAATAAGGCAAAGTCCTGAAACATCAGACCAAAATCGCGCTGGTGGACCGGCACAGCCCGAATCGACGTCCCATCATAGACCACATCCCCCTGGTCCGGCTGTTCGAGGCCCGCGATAATCCGCAGCAGCGTCGTCTTGCCGCAGCCGCTGGGACCCAGCAGGCACAGAATTTCGCCGCGTTCGACCTGGATGTCGATTCCCCGCAGCACCGGCTGCTCATCGAAGGCGCGCGTAATTCCCCGCAGTTCGAGCATCAGAACTCCCCTACCCCAGCCGTGCGCAGCCGTTCGATAGCGATAAAGCTGACGGCGCAGACCGCCATCAGCAGCGTGCTCATCGCCATCGCCTGCCCCAGGTTGAGCGCACCGGGTTGGCTCAGCAGGCGGAAAATGACGACCGGCATCGTCGGCGTGTTCGGGCGGACCACAAACAGCGACGCGCCAAATTCGCCCATACTGATGGTAAACGCAAAGGTCGCACCGACCAGAACACCCCGGCTGATCAGCGGCAGTTCGATCCAGCGCCATACCTGCCAGGGGGCCGCCCCCAGCGTGCGACCGGAGTCCAGCAGGCTGGCTGGGATGCTGTGGAGCGCAGGCAGCACGCTGCGGACCACAAACGGCATCGCCACCAGGGTATGCGCGATCGGGATCAGGACCGGCGAGGTGCGCAGGTTCAGCGGCGGTTCATCCAGGGCCAGGATAAACCCGAAGCCAAGAGTCACGGCACTGGTCGCCAGCGGCAGCATAAATACCGGGTCCAGCCAGCGCGCCCACCGAGTCGGATTGCGCCCCAGCAGATATGCCGTCAGCATCCCCAATGTGACGGCCATGACCGTAGTCGCCAGCGCGAAGGCCAGCGAATTGCCGATGGACTGGATCGGCGGCACAAACAGCACCGAGCGGCGCGCATTCATCCCGAGTTCCTGATAGTAACGCAGGGTGAAACCCTCCGTGCCCATCACCGAACGGATCGCCAGTGCCCCCAGGGGCGCAAACAGCAGCACCAGCATCACAACCACCGTGCCTCGGACCAGCCAGCGTTCGTGGCGCGTGCGGGGCGGACGCGCGACCTGCCGTGTACTCTGCAAATCCAGCGGAATCTGACGCTGAAGTCGGGTATACACGATCATCATGGCAAACATCAGACCGATTTGTGCCAGGGATAGCCCGGCAGCGACGGGCAGGTTAAACAGGTTGACCGCCTGCTGGTAGATTTCGACTTCGAGCGTGGCGTACTGTGGGCCACCCAGGATGATGATCACCCCGAAGCTGGTAAAGGTGAAGATGAACACCAGCACCGACGACGCCAGAATCGCCGGACGCAGCACCGGCAGGCGAATCTCCCACCACAAGCGCCAGCCATGCGCACCGAGCACGCGGGCGGCTTCCTCCATGCGCGGACTCTGATTCGCCCAGAAGCTGGTCAGCAACCGCAGGGCCACTGCAAAATTGTAAAACACGTGGACGATCAGGATGAGTGTCAGCGTGCGCTCAAGCTGGATGGGGGGAGCCTCCAGTTGCAGCACGCTCATCAGCGCCTGGTTGACCAAGCCACGCTCGCCGATCAGCGCCTTGAAAGCCGCTGCCACCACCACGGTCGGCAGCACAAAGGCCAGCGTCGATAGCGACAGCAGCAGCGCCTTCCCCGGAAACTCGAAACGCACGAAGACGAAGGCTGTTCCCAGGGCCAGCACAAGCGTCAGGAACGTCGAGAGCAGCGCTTGCCCGATGGTAAACCATAGAATATCATTAAAAGTCGCCAGCGCGCCCAGCCCGGATAAATCCAGCGTGCCTTCCGGCGCGAGGCTGACGCTGAAGATGGTCGCCAGCGGATAAAAGAAGAACAGAATCAGAAATAGCAGGGGCACGAGCAGCAGCCCGCGCCCCGCCAACTGAACCGCCCGACTTACCGCAGGACGGTGTCGGTCCATGCCTGAAT
>JAIOHO010000581.1 GCA_019912905.1 Anaerolineae bacterium | reverse complement strand
GCCTGCCGCTGCGCTTCACCTGGCAGGGTCGCACCCATACGGTGATTGCCCACGCCAATCACTGGCGGGTAGTCTGGGGCTGGTGGCGCTGGCCCGTCGAGCGCGACACCTTCAAAGTCGTCACCGACACCGGCCTGCTGGTCGAACTGGCTTACGACCGGCTCACCGGCCAGTGGAGCCTGCAGCGGCTGTATGATTGATTACGTCGAACTCCACTGCCACTCCTCCTTCAGCCTGCTGGATGGCGCATCCTCCCCGGAAAATCTGATCGCCCAGGCGTCTGACCTGGGCATGACGGCGCTGGCCCTGACCGATCATGATGCGGTCTATGGCGCGATCCCTTTTGTCGAGGCGGCGAAAGGAAACGGCATCCACCCCATCCTGGGTGCCGAACTGACCCTGGATGACGGCGCACACCTGACCCTGCTGGTGGAGAATGCAACCGGCTGGGCCAACCTGTGCACGTTGATTACATTGGCCCGTCACCATGCTGAAAAAGGCTCAGCAGCACTTCCTGCCGACACGCTCGGCAATTATGCGACTGGCCTGATGGCCCTCTCCGGCTGCCGCAAGGGGCACATCCCAGCTGCATTGCTGCGGGGTGATCGGGATGCAGCTTATGCCTCGGCTTATACATACCGCGACCTCTTTGGCCCGGAACGCTTCTGGATCGAACTTCAGCATCACCTTCGACCTGACGATGATGCTCTGGTGGCCGATCTGGTTGAACTGGCGAGTGAATTTGATCTAGGGTTTGTTGCCACCAACAATGTCCACTATGCCCGGCCCGACGGCCACCCGTTGCAGGATGTCCTGATGGGTATTCAACACCACATCCCACTGGATGACGCTGCCCATCTTCTGCGCCCTAACTCAGAATACTTCCTCAAGTCCGGTATCCAGATGGCCGGTCGGTTTGTGGGCCTGCCGCAAGCCCTCCGCAGCACCTGCCATTTCGCCGAGCGCTGTCGATTCGATCTCACTTCCGGCCTGCAAGACCTGCCCGACTTCCCCACCCCGGACAATCTGACGGCCCTGGAGTATCTGGCCCAGTTGTGCGACGAAGGGCTGCATCACCGTTTTGGGGAACCGTCCAGCCGCGCGCGTGAACAGCTTGACCACGAACTACGGGTCATCGCGCGCAGCAGACTCGCTCATTATTTCCTGATTGTCTGGGACCTGGTGCGCTTTGCCGGTCATAACGGCATCCTGTGCCAGGGCCGCGGCAGCGCCGCCAACTCCCTGGTCGCCTATCTGCTCGGCATTTCGCCGGTGGACCCGCTCAAACACGATCTGGTCTTCGAGCGCTTTCTCTCCAACGAACGTGGTCTCGTGCCGGACATCGATATCGATTTTGATGCCGCCCGCCGCGAAGAGGTCATCCAGTACGTCTATGCCCGCTACGGCCACGACCACGCGGCCATGGCTTGTACCTTCGTCACCTTCCGCGCCCGCAGCGCCCTGCGCGACATCGGCCAGGCCCTCGGCCTGCCTCCCGATGTGCTCAGCCAGATCGCCACGCAGATCGATACCCGCGATGGCTTTGTCGACCAACTCCCAGACACCGCCACCGGCCAGATGCTGGCCGATCTGAGCCAGCAGATCGACGGCCTGCCCCGTCACCTGGGCATCCACAACGGGGCCTTCATCCTCACCCGCCAACCCCTGACCACCCGTCTCCCGACCGAACCGGCCACCATGCCCGGTCGGGTCGTCGTCCAGTGGGACAAGGACGCCCTGGAACGCGCCGGTCTGGTCAAGATCGACGTCCTCGGCTTGCGGATGCTGTCTGCCATTGCCGAGGCGCGCGACATGATTGGGACGCTTACCGGCACCGCCCCGGATCTGGACCGCCTGACCTTCGACGATCCCGCCGTGTATCGCCTGATCGCCGCCGCCGATACCATTGGTGTCTTTCAGGTCGAAAGCCGCGCCCAGGCCCAGATGCTGCCGCGTTTCCAGCCCCGCAGCTTCAACGACCTGATCATCGCCATCTCCCTCATCCGCCCCGGTCCCATCCAGGGCGATATGGTCCATCCCTACCTGCGGCGGCGGCTCGGCCAGGAACCGGTCACCTGCTTCCACGACTGCCTGCGCGACGCGCTGGGGGAAACGCTGGGCGTCATCCTCTTCCAGGAACAGGTGCTGAAGGTCGCTCGGGATATGGCCGGGTTCACCCCCGGTCAGGGCGAACTCCTGCGCCGAGCGTTGGGGTCGAAGCGCGCTGAAACCGAGGTCGCCCGCTTCCACGAGGCGTTCGTTCAGAGGGCCGTCGCACGCGGCACCCCACCGGAAACAGCCGAAACCGTCTTTGACAAGCTGCGCGCCTTTGGGGGCTATTCCTTCCCCAAGAGCCATGCCGCTGCCTTCGCCGTGCTGGTCTACTGGTCCGCCTGGCTGAAGGTGTATCACCCTCTGCCCTTCTATGCCGCCCTCCTCAACCACCAGCCGATGGGCTTCTGGAGTCCCGCCGTGATTGTCAACGACGCCCGGCGGCGCGGCTTCACCGTCCTGCCGGTCGAGGTCAACGCCAGCGAGCCGCGCTGCACGGTGGCGGCCAACGCGCTGCGGGTCGGCCTCAATTATGTCCAGGGCTTCGGGGAGGCCGCGATCCAGCCGGTGATCCAGGCCCGAGCGGACCAACCTTTTGCGGGTCTGGCCGACTTCTGCCAGCGCACTCGACTGCCCCGGCGCTTGGTCGAGCATCTCATCCTGGCGGGGGTTGTGATGCCTGGAACCCGGATCGCCGCCGCCTGTTGTGGCAGTTGGGCGAGGTGCACGCGGGGGTCGATGAACTCCCGCTGGACTTCCCGGAAACCGAGGTGGACCTCCCCCCGCTGACCCCCCTGGAACAGCAGGGCCTGGAATACGGGCTGTTGGGCCTGTCCCTCCACGAGCATCCCCTCGACACCCATCGGGTCTGGCTGGAACAGCATGGCATCCTGGGCAGTGCCGGGGTACAGGCCGCCCCTACTGGTCGCCGCGTGCGAGCTGCCGGGCTGATCGTCATGCATCAGGCTCCACCGACCGCCAAGGGCGTGCACTTCCTCACCCTGGAAGATGCCGAGGGATTCATCAACGTCATTGTGCGTCCCCAGGTGTATGCCGACTACCGCGCGGTCATCCGGGGCAGCGCCTTTCTGGGCGTAGCCGGGATTGTGGAGCGGGACGGCGCGGTGACCAACCTGTTGGCCGAACGGGTCGCAGCTATCCAGGAACCGGTTCCTGATTTCAGTAAGTTTTGATCGCCAGCGGTCACGCGCCCAAGAGCATCATTGGGGCTGCTATGCGCAAATTACTTCCTCTGGTGTTTGGCGTCCTCAAGTCAGGTCGTCCGTTTGATCCCGCTTACTCATCACAAGCTGTGGCTTGACTTTTTAGACAGTATCTGACGTTAGGCATAGTTGTGACTACGATTGATATTGTGGGCCACTTCCGTCAGCACGTCCTGGTTCACCACCGCCTGAATACGCCCTCGAATCGCCAGCCGGATCAGGTCGCAGGCGTAGCCGCTCTCGGAGTACGCCGCCGCAAACAACACACTGGCATCGAAGAAGACCCCACTCGGTGTCGCGGGCATATTTTTCGTCGTAGATTTGTTGGCAGATTTCCTGCCCACTCTCGATTAACTCGTCCAGGTCAATCCCCTTCTCTTTCAGGGTATCCCCGATCTTGTCCAGCAGTTTCATCGCCAGCACCTTGCAAGTACTGATAAGCACGCCCTGCTCGGTCCCCTTAAAGACGATGAAGTCGCCTTTCTTGAGGCAGTACTTCTCCCGCCACTCGACGGGCAGCGTCACCTGGCCGTTTTTCTGGATGGTGTATGTGCGTTTCACTTCCATACCCCTCCAATACTCATAGAGAACTAAAACTATGAGTATTGGAGCGCAGCAGAGACGGTAAGTAACCTCAGATACCGTCTAAAAAGTCAAGCAACAACTTGTGATGAATAAGCGGGATCAAACGGACGACCTGACTTGAGAACGCCAAACACCAAGTGAAGTAATTTCCGCATAGCAGCCCCAATGATGCTCTTGGGCGCGTGACCGCTGGCCTTCAAGCGCTCGCCAAAAGCGCGAATGATAGGGTTATGTCGCAGCGCCACCATCGCCGGGAAATAGAGTGCCACCCGCAACAGGGCATTACCCCGTTTCGACATGCGGGTGCGACCATGGACCGATGTGCCTGAGCGGTAATGGCGTGGCGTGACACCCGCATAAGCCGCTAATTGAGGGGCAGTGTCAAAAGCCCGAATATCCGGAATTTCGGCTAAGAGAGTGGCGATGGTGGTTTCTCCTAAGCCGGGAATGGTGTCAAGTAAGTCATGTTGCCGTTTCAGGTCAGGATGACACTCGATTAGGTTGCGGATCAGGTGTTGCATCTCCTCCATCTGCTGCTCTAGAAAGGCCAGATGCTGGCACAACATCGTACTCACAGCTTCACTGGTCCGACTAGCTTCCAAGCGATTCTGTTCTTGCCGATACATGCCTTGTAAGGCACACAGTTGGCGAACCAGGGCTTGCAACTCGCGCTGAGCCGGATCGGGCGGCTGCCAGCGGGCAGGTTGTTGCGTCTGGCAGAATTGCGCGATGACGAGGGCGTCGGTTTTGTCGGTTTTCTGTCGGTTCAGCCGGCTGTCGGCATAGGCTTTGGTACGAGCAGGGTTAACCACGCTCACCTCATAACCGGCCTCATGCAGAAAAACCGCGACCGCCTCGCTATACACTCCAGTCGCTTCCAGACACACCGGTATCGCAACCGCTTGCCGTCGTCTCAGCCAAGTTCCCAGTTGAATGAACCCAGCGGGGGTATTGTCGAACTGAGCGTGAAGTGCATCGTTACCACGCAGCAGCACGACATCCAGAGTACGTTTGGATACATCAATTCCAATTGCGACTTCCCATCCCATGCAACACCTCCGATCACCTTCCCTTTGGGCACCAGTCCAACAGGGAGCAGCGTCAAACTTGTCCATCCAAGCTCTGAGCTTTACCCCTTGGAGTGGAGAGAAAGTTTGTCCTCAAAAAACTGATGTTCAAACTGCTCAGGACTGAGATAGCCGAGAGCGGAATGCAAACGCTGCCGATTGTACCAGCCTTCAAGATAGGCAAAGAGTTCAGATCGGGCGACCTGACGCGAGGGAAAGCGATGATCCGCACATTCGGTTTTGAGGGTGCCGATACAGCTTTCCATCAGGGCATTGTCGTAAGGGTCAGCACTGCGGCTCATTGAGACGATGATGCCGAAAGCAGCCAGCAGTTGCTGGTAGGTTTTGCTGGCATACTGTCCGCCGCGGTCAGAATGATGCAGAAGTTCCCCCAAGGCAGGCTGTCGTTGCGCCAAGGCCATGCGCAGCGCTTGCTCCACCAATGCTGTTTCCAGGTGGGTTTCCATTGCCCAGCCGACAATCTTGCGTGAGAAGACATCCAACACCAGGGCCAGGTACAACCAGCCTTCAGCCGTATCGATGTAGGTGATGTCGGCGACCCATTTTTCATCCGGTCGCTGGGCGCTGAATTGGCGGTTGAGCCGGTTAGGAGCGATGGGCAGACCATGACGACTGTCGGTTGTCTTGACGCGACGGCGGCGGCGGTGCTTGGCGATCATCTGATGCGCGTGCATTAATCGTGCGACCCGCTTGCGGTTACACACGATGCCACGCTGGCGCAGCGCCGCGGTCACGCGCGGGCTGCCATAGGTGCCACGGCTTTCCTCGAACACTCGCGTGATCTGGACGACCAACTCATTGTCCGGGTTTGGCTTGTCCGTCTGTCTTTGTTGTTTCTGCCAGGCATAGTAGCCGCTGGCCGACGCCTTGAGTAAGTGACAGGCTCGTTCAACCGGTAGCCTCCCGCGCTCGGCCTGAATGAGTGCGTAGCTCATGGCACATCCGCTGCGAACAGTTTCACGGCCTTTTTTAGCAGGTCACGCTCCGCTTGCACCAGGGCCAGCTCACGCCGCAACCGTCGGTTTTCGGCTTCCAGATCATGCTGATCACTCGGCGTGACTTCCCCGGTCGTGGGATGCAACTGATACCGCTGTTTCCACTTGTTCAATAGACCTGGTGTGATCCCCAGTTCTTCTTCGATTTGACGCACACTCTTGCCGCTGACCTCCAGCAAGCGCAGGGCTTCTTGCTTGAAAGCAACCGCATATTTTCGTTTCTGTCCAGCCATTTCTTTTGCTCCCTTTCGTCGAGTATATCGGACAGCCATTTACTCCACTACTTGGGGGCAAGCTCACTGGCAGCCTATCTGGATCAGCATCCTACAGGTAAGGGTATCCTGTTTCTAGGACAGCGTGGGCCGCTTGGTGAAGATGCCATCGGGCGCATCGTGGGGAAATATGCGACCTGGGCCAAGCTGGAAGGCGTGACCCCGCACACATTGCGGCACACGTTTAGTTATAATTACCTTGAGAAAACCGGCAACGATCTCGTTGGGCTTGCCAACATCCTCGGCCACGACAACGTCACCACCACGCAGATTTACACGCAGAAGCCACTGGGCGCACTTCAGGACGAGATCGAAAAGGTGCAGTTCTTTTAGATGTGTTCGCATTGGGCATCGAGAAGGGATGCTGAGCGATGGCAATAATCAACTTGCCGCCCCAGCCCACGTCGTTCATTGGTCGAGAACATGAAATCGCCCAACTCACAGCTCTGCTGGCTGACCCCAACTGCCGGCTGCTGACGCTGCTTGGCCCCGGCGGTATCGGCAAAACCCGGCTGTCTGTGCAAGCTGCAACCTCTCAGACTCGCTTTCGGGACGGCGTGTATTTTGTACCCCTCGCTCCGCTGAGTTCACCTGACCTGCTTCCGACTGCCATCGCCAGTGCGCTCCAGATCGTCCTTTACGACGCTAATAGTATTCAGCATGAGCTTACCAATTACCTGCGCGAGAAGCACATGCTGCTGGTGTTGGACAACTTCGAGCACTTGCTCGATGGGGTGGATTTGCTGACTGGCATCCTGCAAGCCGCGCCACAGATCAAATTCCTGGTGACTTCCCGTGAGCGTTTGAACGTGCTGGAAGAATGGGTGCTGCTGCTGGAGGGATTATCCTTCCCGGATGATCGGACAAATATCCCGCTGGAAAGCTACAGCGCCGTGCAGCTTTTCACGCAGCGCGCGCGGCAGGCGCAGGTGAACTTTTCGCTGGACGACAACGCCCAAGCTGTGAGGCAGATTTGCCAGCAGGTCGAAGGGATGCCGCTGGGTCTGGAACTGGCAGCCACTTGGCTGCGGGTCATGTCCTCTCAGCAGATCGCCGAGCACATGGAGTCCAGCCTCGGTTTTCTGACCACGCCGGTGCGCAATGTAGCCGAGCGTCATCGCAGTATGCGCGCCGTGTTCGAGCAGTCATGGAAACTGCTCTCAGCAGGCGAACAAGATGTCCTGATGCGCCTCTCGGTCTTTCGCGGCGGCTTTGATCTAGGCGCTGCCGGGCAGTTCGCCGGAGCATCGCTGGACATTCTGGCTGCACTCGCCGATAAGTCACTAATTCGGGTGAACCATGATGGGCGCTATGATCTGCACGAACTGCTGCGCCAATTCGCGGAACAGCAGCTTCAAGCAGCGG
>JAIOHO010000580.1 GCA_019912905.1 Anaerolineae bacterium | reverse complement strand
GCCATCCCTGTAGATGCTGCTGACTCCCCAGTCCGAGCTCGTCATCCTCGACTCCGTAAGGCTCTACTTCGGCCAGCGCCTTCCCGCACGAACCACAGCGCCCATCGAGCAACATGGATAGGTTGAGATCTCGCCCACACCAAGGACATGCATCCGCCAACAGGCAGCGATGCTGCAGACAGACCTGCGCCAGGCTGGGCATCCAATTCAGCTGATGATACAGATCTTCTTCCAGGCAGCGTGGGCAGTATTTCAACCGTCCTCGCGATACCAGATGCTCAGTGCTGGAGGATATCGGCACCTTGGATCCGCTGTTCAGTCGAATCCAGGGAACTGCCTGATGGAATGGGATGATCGTTGGAGCATAGACATGGGCGGTGGCCGCATACAGTTCCCGCTCACTCAGCCAGGTCAGGTGCGCAAGAACCGCGATGGCCGTTGGCTGGGTCGGATGCAGCACCCGATCCCGAATACCCAGATCGCCGAGACGACCCACACAAGCAGCGATCATCGCGGATGGTGAGTCAAGCTGATTATGTCGCGCCATCCGGTGCACGAACGACGGCCAGCTCTCCCCAGACTTGAGTTCCAGACGCCGCAGCAGTCGAAACCCATGTGGTAGATACGTCTCAAGCATCGCCCATCCCTGCGAAAACTAAGCAGCTCAGTTTGATTTAGTGCCGCTTTGCCCCAGGCATCTCAAATAGTTTTTCTTCGGATACCCGGAAGGGGTTCACGTCCTTGAAGGCCCGGCCATACAACGAGTCATCCAGATGGGTCTGCATCCGGTTTTCGTACGCTTCAGCCAGAATCCCCAGATCAACCACGTGACGATCCCGCTCCAAAGCCAGCACTCGGGCATACCGAAGCAGGTTGAGGATATTCGCCGCCACGCCCTGGGTCGCAAGGTGCAATCGGATTAACCAACCCTCATGGGGGAGTTGATCGGAAAACGTAATCCCGTTCGTCCGCACTGCCGCGCCGATGAAGAAATCGAATTCGCGCACCTGGTCCTGATATTGCTCCGGTTTTGTGTTCCAATCCAATGCAAACGGACGCAGGTGCATCCGAGCCGAAAATAAGCGCTTCAGCTGCGTGTTATGCTGCAAAATCTCCCCGATCTTGCCTTCGATCCCCACGACCACAAAAACCTTATTCGTCTTCTTGATCAGCACTTTCAGCAGATCAGTGACCGCATCCTGCCGCCGGGGCGTATTGACATTGAGCAAATGCTGGAAGTCATCCAGCACCACCGCATGCACCACCACCTGACTGATCAGCTCGATGACCCGCCGCATCGGGTCTCCGCGTGAGGGTGTGGGATCGCCCAGATCCGCGAGCAGCGCAATCGCAAAATTCTTCGGCGTCGTCTCTGCAGGAATCTGCGAATGAAACACCGGCCAGATCAAGCCTTCGGGTCCCTCATATGGAGGCTCACGCCGCACCAACTCCTCCGCCAGTCGGGTCTTCCCAACACCTGTCGGGCCTTCTACCGTCATGCAGGTCGGTTCATTGTGCCCCGCCGTGAGCTGACAGCAGCGTTCGAATTCCTTCAGAATCTGTTCCAGCTGACGGTGGGGGATTAACGCTGACTCCTGTGGCATTTGTCCAGGCTGTAACCTTTGCGCCATCATGACCCTTCAGGCTCCTTAATCACGCGTTTCGGCCTCCGCATCGTGCCAGGCAGTCACCCGGTCCTCGTTTTCATCAAAAATCGCCTGTAAGTCGATCTGTTCGGAATCTGCGCGGCCCGCCGGCAGCGCCAGAGGGGGTTTTTCAGGTTCACGTGCGGGTAACTTCAGTGGTTCGGGCCCCAGAAACCGGCGTGCGCGTTTTCGACTCTTTCCTTGCGCGAAAATCTCCCTAAGCACATTCATAGACTGCGCAAGGCTGAGACGGTCCACCCGATGATAGACTTTCACCGCACATTTCAGGACTAACCGGTGCTTCCATAGAGATAAACCACGGGCATACGCCTGATCCAGTGCCGGAACCTCCAGGTACACATTCTCGAACGGATCATACACGTTCATCTGCCCCAGATCGTCCGCGTCAAATTTGATCTTCACCTGACCTTTTCCGCCCAGACGCTGGCGCAGGCTACCCAGGATCGGATGGTTGTAGCGAAGGTGCATAAACACAAAACCGTTTCTATCCAGCGTCCGAAGGATAAGTCGACCAAGAAGGATTTCCAGTTCTGTCATGCTTGCGGGCAGACGCGGCTCAAATCCCCCAGCCAGGAAGCCCAATAGCACATCCGCAGGCGTTTGGCCGCCCAGGCCCCGGTGACTATCCTGATGATAGATATCGGCCAGGAAGGTATGAAGGACCTTGTTCGCCTCCTCAAGATAGAGACATGCTTCGAGCGCGCTGTTGTAGTTTTTGCGCGATGAAATACTGGAAAATGTCGTCCCCGGTGCGATGTGAAACGCCCTGTGATTTACTGTGCCGAGAAATCGTTCAATAAATGGCTTCGCCTCTGGTGTGCGGGGTGGTGTCTCGACTAACTCTATGCCAAGCAACATGCAGGCATCCCTGAGGTAATAATTCGAGTAGGCCTTGCCCCCATCAATCACCAGGGTGTCAGGAATACCATACAAGCTCACCTCATTCTCAGTGCCATAGCGTTCACGGGTGCCTGGGCCCATCGTGATACTGTTGTGAAGGCATGTACGAACTGCTTCATAGCTCTCTTCGTAAGACAGTGAGATACCGGGGCAGACTTTGGTGCAGGCGTCAATACTGGCTGTCAGAACAAGTCGGCCAAGGGGCAGTCCATCGGTTTCATCCACAATAATGAGATCCGTTGGCGTGCTGTCGATTTCCCAGCGCTCATTCGGTAGATCTGGCAGACGCCACTGATCATACTGTTTTGCTTCCCTGCGTGCCGCCCTTGAGCCATCCTGTTCGCGAATGACCTCAAGCCAGCTCAGTTCATTGATCCGTCGATGCACGGTCGCTCTACTTGGCGGTGTCAGCTGGTTCGTCGGCAGTCGCTCCTGATTGATCATATGGATTCTCAGGCAGATTTCATCATGAATCGTCGTAGTGGTATCCGGAGTCCGGTTCAGGTGTCTCTGGCGAATGACCGTTTCCGTGATTGCTTCGACTTCGTCTGATTTTCGGTGTCGCCCGTGTCCACCTTGAGCCTGGTGGCGCGGAATGAGCGCGCGTGGGTCCCCGTTTGCCTCCTCCAGCTTGTCGATCCAGCGCCGCACTGTCCGGACACTCATTGCGCACCCCAGACTGTCTCGTTCGTCTGACGACAGCTGGGCCATGACCTGATTCACCCAACTCTCAATGTAGGCATCCGCGCGCTGACCAGAAGCGAGGTTCAGCAAGGGCTTGGTAATGAGATAGCGCAGCCGTGTCTTGGCGGCGATGTGGTCAGGGCAGTCATCCAGCGCCATGAACTGATACTGGGTGCTGACAATATCGTCGGAGATCGGACGCGCATGTGGTCCCTCTACCGCAAACATCAGTTCTTTGGCATATAGTGCGCCAACTAATGCTTCCAGACTATAGGTTGCGCTGTGATCGGAAATCAGGTCGCGGATGACCACCTGTTGATCGCTTGGCCTACGCTCCACAACGTAGGGGGTCCCATTCCAGCGGAATTTGGAGCCAACACCAAATTGCTTGGGTGTCATAAGAATCCCTCCTCAATCAGGGGGATCCGCCAGTCGGGCACCGGCAAGCACACCCAAAGGCAAAGCATACCAGCGGCCGTTCGGGAAGTCCCCAATTGAACCGAAAGCGCATTGCGGTGTATGCTTGACCAGATTGTCTTGACTAGATCGTAATGCATTTGCTGGCAACTGTCCCATAACAACGGCTGGATTCTGCCTTAATCCATCGTTCAAACTCAACTCATCGATCAAGTGCGGTGCCTACGATTGTGCAGTCCCGTGCCTCTGAGTCACCCATCGCTGGACTTCTAGAAAACTTGACCAGCTCTTCGCGGGCGTCACCCCGTGGCGTTCATCCATCACAATCAGATCAATTAGTGGATGACTGAGCAGTTCCAGCACCCGCTCGATTTGCTCGCGGGAGTAACTCACGCTCCGGAATCTCGCCACCAACATGCCAAACAGCTGCTCCGTGGTTACAGACTGGTTCAGGCCGAGATCGTACACCTCGCGAAGCACCCCTATCACATCCTCCAGGAGTTGAGTCCAGACCTCCCGATCACGTGAAGCGCGCATTAAGGTGTTTGGCAGCTCTCGCGCCAGGCCAGGTTGCACAAATACGGCCCGGTAGACCAGCAGATTGAGCGGGTTGCGGGCATGCAGCCGCAGCCACTCGCAGAACACAGCAAGATCCAACAGCAGAATGCCATGCCCTTCTGCCTGACGGACTACCTGCCCTTCCGCAAACGCACCGGCTATCACGACCGCGTAGTCTGCTCCGTTCTTCTGGCGATGCTCTTCCAGAGTCACCACCGCCACCTCTCGGAGTTTGCCGTCCCAACGCGACTTGGTGTCCACGACGGCAGAATAGCGATCGGCACCTGTCTGGGCGTTAATCAACAGATCAGTGTCCCCTGGATTCCCGCGTTCCTCTACATCAAAGCCCAGATAGCGAAACGCGGTGGCAGCAGCTGCCTGGAAGCGCTGTGGATTTCGGCTGTCGATCGCAGCCGTCTCCAGCTCTTCGAGGATTGTGGCGAGAGCATTCTCTCTACAAGGCCCGACCGATTCCAAAGGAGGAAAATTTAGCGATCGCTGCAAATCGGGCATGGGATGGCGGCGATTCAGCACGTGCCCCAGATTGGTGATCTGATATTCTTGTCCCCTCACCTGGGCCAAAGATCCGACCGCGACCAACCAGAGCACGCGGTGAGCATAGGGTGTAATGTGCGTCCACATTGGAAACTGGAAAGCGAGCAGCGTGGAGAGTTCATTGACATGAATTGGCCGATTGGCCGCCGCATATACGGTCAGAATTTCCGCAATGCCGATAAAATGGTCAGCCAGAAAGTCTGCGACCAACCGGCTCTGTTCTTCGCGTTCTGCGGTAAGCAGGCGTCTCCCGAAAGCGGTCATCAGGATGCGCTGCTGGCCGTCTATCCGGATTACATCCAGGCGCACGACCATCTGAATATAGTTCTTGCAGCTGCGATCTGCCGCATGGAAATGTCGTGAAAACCACTTCAGCAAATCACCGCGTTTAGGTTGTGGCGTCTCCGCTACCCAGCGCAGCGCCTGCATCAGTGTGTCCAGATATCTGTCGGTCCCACCGGGCAGCGTGGAAATCGTCGCAAACAATCGGGGCATATTCACACCTCGGTCTGTCTAGAGTTTTGGACAGGGGCGTTCTGCATCACTCCCGGGTAGACGCAAAACGCCCCGAACAGTCCGGGGCGTGTGAATCACAACCTGCTAGATGGTATACTCAACCCTAGCTCATCCACCGTTAGCCCCGGTGGTTGGGTTAGGCTCGCCAGTGTGTCGTAACCACACTGGTGGGCCGCTCACACAACTATAGTAGCACGTAACAAGACTTGATCGCAATAAGCAAACCTTTCACGTCTTGAGACACTGGCCTCCCACTCTTTGCCAGGATCTATCCCCTGTATCCTCTTGTTCATAATTGGATCGTAGGCCTCAAGTGACGATACAGCGGAAATTCAGGTAGAATTAGCGAGTGAGCACACGCTAGATAGACGTGCATTTTACAGATCTATTTGTACGTAGAATCTGGTGACAAAAAACATGAGTAACGTCAAATGAGTAGATTGTCTCGACCATACGTGAAGGTCTCATTGTGCTTTGAGATGGCCCTGACCACTCAAAACCCGCAAGCAACTGCGGATGAGGATTTCGCCACGATGAAGCTTGTTCTCGTGGTACATTCGTCCGTCTACGACTTAACCAATTAGGCAGGGATTTCTGTGGCAATTAAGAAAAGTGAGCTGTATAGCTCAATCTGGAAAAGCTGTGATGAATTGCGCGGCGGTATGGATGCCTCGCAATACAAGGACTATGTGCTGGTTCTGTTGTTCGTGAAATATGTGTCAGATAAATATGCCGGGCAACCTTTTGCCTCAATTGAAGTGCCCGAAGGCGGCAGCTTCGCCGATATGGCGGCCCTCAAGGGCGATAAGGAAATCGGCGACAAAATCAACAAGATTATCGCAAAGCTGGCGGAAGCAAACGGGCTAAAAGGTGTCATTGATATTGCCGACTTCAATGACGAGAGCAAGCTTGGTACAGGCAAAGAAATGCAGGATCGCCTTTCCAATCTGGTTGCCATTTTTGAAGACCCGGCACTTGATTTCAGCCGGAACCGGGCCGAAGGCGATGATCTGCTCGGCGACGCCTACGAATACCTGATGCGCAATTTCGCGACCGAGTCCGGCAAGAGCAAGGGCCAGTTCTACACACCTGCGGAAGTGTCTCGGATCATGGCGAAAGTCGTCGGCATCAATCAGGCGAAGCGACCCGACCAGACGATATACGACCCAACCTGCGGCTCCGGGTCGTTGTTACTCAAGGCTGCCGATGAAGCGCAGCACGGCGTGACCATATACGGACAGGAGATGGACAATTCCACACACGCCCTTGCCCGTATGAATATGATCTTGCACAACAATCCAACTGCCGAGATATGGCGCGGGAACACACTCGCCAGCCCGCATTTCACGGATGCGGACGGGCGGCTCAAGGTCTTTGACTTTGCGGTCGTCAACCCACCGTTTTCGGCCAAAGCGTGGACCAACGGTTTTGATCCGTACCACGACGAATATGAGCGATTTGTCGATGGTGTGCCGCCCCAGAAGAACGGCGACTATGCCTTTCTCCAGCATGTGCTGCGATCGTTGAAAAGCACGGGCAAAGGGGCGATCATTCTGCCTCATGGAGTCTTGTTTCGCGGCAATGCAGAGGCGGAAATCCGCAGAAACATCGTCCGCAGGGGCTACATCAAAGGCATCATCGGTCTGCCGCCGAACCTGTTCTATGGCACCGGAATCCCGGCGTGCATCATCGTGCTCGATAAAGAGAAGGCCGCCGGACGCCAAGGCATCTTCATGATTGATGCCAGCAGGGGCTTCATGAAGGATGGCAACAAGAATCGCCTGCGCCAGCAGGATGTGCGCCAGATCGTCGACGTATTCACGCAGCAGCTTGAGATTCCCCGTTATTCGCGGATGGTGCCATTTACGGAAATCAGCGATCCCAAGAACGACTACAACCTGAATATCCCGCGCTACATCGACAGCACCGAACCGGAAGACATCCAGGACATTGAGGCGCACCTGCTTGGCGGCATCCCCAATCGGGACCTCGCCGCGCTCGACCCCTATTGGCAGGTATTCCCCACCCTGGCACAGGATCTGTTCGCGCCAGTCGAGCGCCCCGGCTACAGCCACCTCAAAATTGAAGCCGCACACATCAGACCAGCGATCTTTGAGCACCCGGAGTTCGTGCAGTATCGGGCAGCACTGGACCGTTGCTTCGCTGCCTGGGCCAGCGCCAATGCGCCGCGCCTGAAAGCCATGGCAGTCGGCAGCCACCCGAAGGCGCTGATCGAAGCCCTCAGCGAGGACCTGCTGGGCGTATTTGACGATGTGCCGCTGATCGACAAGTATGATGTCTACCAGCACCTGATGAGCTACTGGGACACCGTCATGCAGGACGATGTCTACCTGATCGTGGCGGATGGCTGGTGCGGAGCCAACAAGCTGCGCCTTCTGATCAAAGACGAGAAAACCAAAAAATACAGCGAAGACCATGATTTTGAACTGGGTAAGAACCGCTTCAAGGCGGATTTGATCCCACCACAGCATATCATTCAGCGCTATTTCCAGGCGGAACAGGCCGCAGTCGATGCCCTGGAAACCGAATGGGAGGCCACGCTCCAGGCGCTTCAGGAACTGGATGACGAGCACGGCGGGGAGGACGGGCTGCTGGCCGAAGCCAAAGCCGACAGCGGCAAGTTCACCAAGAAGAGTGTGAGCGACCGGCTGAAGGCGCTTGACCCTGATGATCCCGACAATGCTGAAGAACTCGCACTGCTGCGCCAGGTGCAGGCGCTGCAAGATGCGGAAGCGGACCTGAAGAGCCGCATCAAAGCCGAACAGGATGCGCTCTACAAGGCGGTCATCGAGAAATACCCGCTGCTGACCGAAGCCGAGATCAAAGCGCTGGTCGTGGATGACAAATGGCTGGCCGTCCTCGCGGCAGATGTCCAGACCGAACTGGACCGTGTATCGCAGGCGCTGACCGGGCGGATCAATCAGCTGGCCGAACGGTACGCCACCCCCCTGCCGCTGTTGACTAAGTGCTCGCTGACCCTGAGTGCCCGAGTCGACGAACACCTGAGGAAGATGGGCTACTCATGGCAGAACTGAAACCAGGCTACAAGCTGACTGAGGTTGGTGTAGTCCCAGAAGATTGGGAAGTCAAGAATCTTGGTCAACTTGGTGAATGCATAAT
>JAIOHO010000579.1 GCA_019912905.1 Anaerolineae bacterium | reverse complement strand
AGAGAAGAAGAAACCGTAAGACAGTCCCGAAGTGAGGTCACGTATGCTTCCTGAATACCAATGGAGTATTATGCGTCCCGGAAAATTGTCACCAATCATCGACACGACATCCTTGCTTGACCGTCTTGAATGAATTGTAAGGACTTTGTCCCCGTATTTCGCACATGCGGTAAGTATGGCTTGAAAAACGGAGCGTTGGCTTTTCCGGTTCTCGTCATCATTGGTGACATAATCCAAGCCGATTTCACCGACAAACCGTGTCTTGGCAAGCCAGTCCCACATTATAGGCAGTTCTTGTTTGCGTTCGGCGGCCAGTTCAGGATGCAAACCAACGGCGGGTAGGATTGCGGAATATTTTTGACTAAGAAGGTGTGTGTAGTGGAAAACCGATGGAGTATTTGTGACGGCAATTGCGCTAATTCCTCGCTGCTGCATTTTGCCTGCAATTGCATCGGGCTGGGGCATAAGGTCAAGGTGAAAATGTGTGTCAATCAGATTGATATTGATATGCTGCATACGCTATAACCTACGTCACGTCGCCTTGCTCAATAAAGGCTGCAATCTCTTCCAATCCTCGCCGGAACACGCCAAAATAGCCGTCGAGATCATGTGAAAGAACAGCGCTACCAAATAGATCAAAGATCGTGGGGGGATTTCGCTTGTATCGGAGAATTGCCCGTTTCACTGCCCACAAATCTGGATATGAACCCAGATCGGCATCGGTGGCACTCAGCACATCCGTGATATATGTGTCCTGAACCAAGCCTGCTTTGAGAATAGCGGCTCTGCGCACGATACATGGCAGACATTTCCCGCAGTGGGTTTTCGGGGAATTACCGCCAAACCGTTGTCCTGAAGCGCTTGAGCAGGACATCGTAAGGGCGTATCCCTCGTGTACCACAGTCTGGTTTCTTGCTTCGACCAGCATTTCGCCTTTTGTTTTGAATTCATATGGTGCGTTGATCGTTATGCCAATTCCAAGAGCTTGAACAAACTCCCTGAACAACTCTACAAAGTATGGGTGCGTGGTACGACTGCTTAAGCTCCCTGCCCTGTTTACTGTAAGCGGCACGTTCAAGGAAATAAATCCATTTTCCGGTATCACAAACAGCGGGGAACCAACTACCTCGGCGATTACCACACCCAGTACAAAATACAAAAATGATCGGCTTCGGGATGTAAGCTCCGCCTGTGTCTGGCCCTTGTAAGGCTGGACAAATATATCACGGTGATTTATGCGACTCGGATATTTCTTGTCTAGGAATTCTACGACAGCGTTCTGGAAAGAGTGCTCCATACTTCCGGATGTATAGTGGCTCACAAACATTATTCCGGCATCATATGTCTCCAGTAAATCAACGGCTCCAATGAAAGAATCAAGACCACCAGACAGGAGCGCGACAGCACTTATGTCGCCAAATTCGTCATTCAACGAACGCCCACTTTCATCCATCGGGAAATCTGACTGATAAAATGTAAACGCCCACCTGTCGCCACTCACGAACGAGATCGCTGATTCGAGAATATTCTGTGCCTGCTCCCACTGGCTGGTATCGTGTACGGGGAAATAAACATGGATGTGGCGATCCCACTGATTATACGCGGTGGTAGGCCGATACAATCGCCTATCGACACTGTAAACTGCCGCAGCAAGGTACACTAATTCCTTCTGCAAGACTGATAGGTGGCCCGTATTCATTTCCAGGCTTGCCAGGTTGGTCTGAATGTATTGCTCTGTATCAGCATTGCCATAAAGTTGCACAGTCACGCTCACATCACCGTCACTTGTGACCGCAGTAACCTCATCCTGGTCGGAGTATTTGAAAATCATGTGGTGTGTCATGATGTCGCCTCCTCCAGAATAATATGAGCCTGTGTAAATATGTTTTCGATCAGACCGGTCGCCTCTGTGCCATTCCAGTCCATATGAATCACATCACGATCACCAAAATCAACTAGCACTTTTCCCCGGATGTACTCCTTTGCATCATGTTCCGCCATTTCCGCTTGATCTGGTCTAACATTTCCGTCCTGTAATCCTTTTTCCACCGTATGCACGAACCGTTGAAAAATGTGATTGCTGACAGATAAAATGAGCGTATCCTTCACGTCTGCCTCGGTCATGCGGTCGAAATTCTCTATCCCGTCTTCGAGGTCAAACCTCCGGTATAATTCACCCATAGTGTCAGACTCTGCGCGTCGTGCAATTGCATCGTCAAGGGTGTCTCCAGGGGGAGTAATAAGGTTCAGTATTGCCGAGACGACAGTTATGGGGGAACTTCCAATAACATCAGACAGGCCGACATCACGCAATGTCTGTGTCACACCACGCTGAGCTACGCCTGAGAGAAAACCGCCAAGAGATTTGGTAGAGGTTCTACCGGCCCTCGTAGCTTGGGTGGCATTCTGTGCGCCACGATGTGCATGGACATAGTCACGAACAGAACCGCCGAGACTTCCGCCGCCACCTGATGCGTAACTTCCAAAGCTAGACCGCGCTCTACCCAGCGCAATTGGATTTATGGTCGGGGCAGGGGCAGACGTGCCCGTGCCATCGGGCATCGCCGGTGGTGCGTCATCCGCCCAAGGAGGCAAAAGCGGTGATCTACCCGGCCCAGAAAACGAACTTGAAGTTCCCATAATGCTCTACCATTTCAACGCTGAACTAGGACTTTTTTTCATGAATTCTTTCAAGTCGAGCCTTCGCAAGGCGAGCAACGGTCTTGTTGCTGTCGTCATCTGACCAAACGGTGAGAATGGCCTGCTCAGAACTGGTGTCGTTGAGCGTCTTGGACAGTTCCTCTACTGCTGGCAAAACACCTGGTGCAATAAGTGTGGTCGGAAGGTCACGAAGAAAGACGACCAGATCACTCTGTCGCTCGGGGCGGTTCCCCACGAAACGCACTATAGTCGCCAATAGTTGCAGTCGTATATCGCGGTTTTCTTCTGTTCTGATTCGTTGGGCAAATTCGGTAAAGATTGCCGTTGCCTCGGCTTCATCCAGGGCTTGCGCCTTTGACAAGGCAGTATTCCTCACCGCTTCGCTGTTGGCTAAGAGATTGACCACCATTTGTTGTGCCATCGGGCTGAGGCTTCGCACCTGCGTTGTCGCAAAGCCCAGTTTTTCCCTGGCAAAATAGAAGTACGGACGTAAGTCTATCTTGCTCAGACGAGGTTCAAGCTGAAGCCACGTGTTGGAAATCCATTTATCTTGCAGCCACGTTGTCGTTTCTTTGTCGTCAACCGATGTATCTGCCTCCTCACTCGCGGTCTCTGTCTCTTTCGTACCATTGCCTTCTCCTGGGCCACTCAACACACTGGCTTCAAGACTGTGAAGTAGCTGCGGACGCCCTTCCTCCTGAATCTGGATCTCGGCAAGCGTGCGGAACAACTCCGGTCTGAAATGTTCAAGCAACATCAGCTTTGCTAGGACACGGACTTCTATTTCAACGTGCCTTGCACGAGCCATTTCCAGACGCATCATCAACGTATTCAAGAATCGTTTGGTCTGTCGTGGATTGCCTGACATGCCCGGCGCTAAAACTGGGGCGATAAACTGCGACAGTGTTAACGCGGTCTGTATCTCGGTATCTAGATCGCCCACTACCTCACGCACCATTTCAGGCGTGAGCAGATTGACCGTTTCACCCGGTTTCCTCTCATCAATTGCGCGTTGACGGACCGACCCAAACTGCTCTTCCGTGAGGTTGGCGGACCGGGCAAACAGCAGTCGAATATACGTTTCCAGTTCCGCCTGACCAGTAGGCGGAATACGCACCGGAAACTGAATGAGCTTCTCTAGGTAATCACGTCCGACCTTGAAGTCTTTTTCGGGCAGTTCAGGAAAACGGCGGGTTACTGCATATTCCACCAAGCGTTCATCAGCACCGATGATAAACACTGTTTGAGGTGCAAACAGGAACAGTTTGATCGCCTCAAGGGTTTCGATTATGGTTTCTGGGTTGCAGCGATCCAAATCGTCAATGAACACGACCAGTGTGGTAATCTTCGTTTCATTTAGCAGTTCAGCAAAGTCACGATGAAAATCACGTATAGCCAGCGATGGGCTTTCTTCGGATTGCTGCTTCAGAAACTCTATGGCATCGTCGTATTCGACACCCTGGAAGTTTCCTGCTATAGCTTTAGCTAATGTCTCGATACCTGCCGTAACACCTAAGCCCACGCCGCCAAGAAGCACACCAGATGCTATTTTCCCCCCAGCCCATGCAACCCGCATCCAGTTCACCCGTGCTGCAAGCGAGGTCAAGGTTCCCTGAGCCTGCTTAGTCAAAGTTCTATTCTTACTGATTTCTTCAAGCAGTGTATCTATAAGGGCAGATTTTGCATCGTCATAACCCTCGAACAACCAACCATTGAAATTGACACACAACACATCCTCTACATCAGTTTCGATGGCCTTCTGTGCCATTTTCAGGAGACTAGATTTGCCACTGCCCCAGTGCCCATACACTCCAATGGTGGTCGGATGAAGATACCGACTTTTGACTATAGAAAGGATCACCCCTACAAGATGTCGATAATCTAGAAGATCAATATCTGTTTCGTTGTCTGACCACATGGCAAATCCTTACAAGGCGCATTGAAACGCCGCTTTTGCTTGACGGTATTATACGCTTATTACACAAAAGAGGGATAGTTTGATACTGAGTGAGTAATAGCCCCCTCTGTTGGCTAGCTACAAATCGTTGCGATTGATGTGTTTGGTCGCCTAGTTGAGTTCATCCTCGATTATCTCATGCCCCTCTACAAGTATTTTGCCCACGGGGTACGGATTTCCAAGATAGTTGAAACCGATAATCTCGCCGTCATGCTCCTCCTGATGCTGACCTATGTACAATCTCTCGGAGCAACTGTTACTCTGTTATAGCGAGTGTGGACCAGTTTAGCTTTGATCCCCAAAAATGCATAACACCCTCTAAGAGACCCCTTATGCTAGAACATTCACAAACTGATCTTTGTGTACCAAAGTTAGGATGCGTAGACGACTCATTCGGATAAGTCTCACAACGACGATGTATTATCGCTATAATTAAAAACTGTGATCAGGCAACATGCTCAGCAGATGTCAAGCCAGTGTGATAAGACTTGGAGATACACATGAGATTGCATCCAATGGGATTATCCAGGACCTTAATCGCTATGTTATTCTTATCATCGTGCAACAGTCAGGTCCAGGACCGACCCCTGACTACCGGCTCATTTCAAGCAGTGACAGCAAGAGACCTGCGAATCGTCACCGGGCAAAAGGTCTATGTGCCCGCCTATTCGGAAGTATTCTATGGACAACAGGATCGCAATCTGGAATTGGCGGTTACGCTGGCAATACACAACACGGATCTGGATGCCCCGATCATTATCCAATCCGTGCGCTACTACGATACCGATGGCAACATCGTCCGGGATTACATTAGTGAGCCTGTTGAAGTCTCTCCGCTGGCAACAACTGGCTTCCTGGTAGAAGATGGTGACAGAAGCGGCGGCTGGGGAGCGAATTTTGTTGTGGAATGGGTCGCTGAGGATGCCGTTTACGAACCGGTCATTGAGGCCATCATGATCAGTACCGAAGGCACACAGGGTATTTCCATGATTAGCTTGGGGCGCGTGATTTCACAAACAACACCGGAAGAGATTGCCACAACAGATACTGGCTTTGACTGACCGGCGTCAGCAGAGGGAGTATAGGAAATAGTAATGTTCTAGATTGGTCACGACCAAGGTGGGTATTGTGCGTTTACTGTTGGTTGAAGATGAAGACGGCATCGGTAAGTTCATCTGTCAGGGACTGCGCGAAGCCGGACATACGGTGGACTGGGTGCAGGATGGGCAACAGGGATGGGAGTATGCCCTCGGCACTGTGTACGATGTGATAATTCTGGATCTCATGCTGCCCAAAAAGGACGGCTTCGAACTGCTGCATGAACTGCGCAACAGCGCGGTCAAAACACCAATCCTTTGCCTGACTGCACGGGATGCGGTTGAAGATCGGGTTCGAGGATTAAACGCGGGCGCAGATGATTACTTAGTCAAGCCCTTTGATTTCTCAGAACTGCTGGCGCGGGTCCACGCACTGTTGCGCCGCCCGCCGTTGCAAGTCGAGGATGTACTCCAGGTCGGTGATCTGGAAATGGATACCCTGCGACGCACCGTGCACCATAAAGGGAAACTGTTGGATTTCAGCCAACGCGAATACATGCTCCTGGAATACCTGATGCGAAACGCGGGACAGGTGCTCACCCGGACGCAAATCGGCGAGCGCATCTGGGGTTTCGACTTTTATCACGAGTCGAATGTCGTCGATGTGTATATTGGTTATTTGCGCCGAAAAATTGATCGGGAGGCCGCTGAACCCATCATTCAAACAGTGCGTGGTGTGGGTTTCCGGCTGAACGACGAGCCAAAAAATGCTTAAACTCGGCACGATCCGCACCCGACTGACCCTCTGGTACGTCTTCTTCCTGGCGCTCACGATTATCGGCTTCAGTATTTATCTGCAACTGGTGCTGCAAACGAATTTAACGGCCCAGGTGGATGCCGGATTGCAGGTCGCTGCCTCGCAACTGTTGGTGGATGTCGATGACAGCGTTGATCCGCCCACTTTACGCCCGATGTCGGATGCGGCGGTAGATCGATTGATGCAATCGCGTTCGGCGCTGCGCCTGATTGATGCTGAGGGGGCCGTGATCGCCGAAGTCGGTATTTTTCCACCGCTGCCGACGAATGCAGGGGAAACGCCCAATTTTGAAACGATCACCATCGAAGGCGTCCCCTGGCGTATCTACACCCAGAGAGTCGAAACCCCAGATGCGCTCGCCGATTTGCGTCCGGGTGAGCACCTGTCCCGCGTTTCGCATCAGGTATTCCAGGAGCATGTATTCGCGTTGGCTGAAATCCAACAGTTTCCCTTTATGG
>JAIOHO010000578.1 GCA_019912905.1 Anaerolineae bacterium | reverse complement strand
GGGACGTGAGATGCGCACCAGACGACAGTTCTTGCGTTTGTTCGCCAACAGATCCAGTGTGGCTGATGAGTAGGCGGGGGCCGCAATCGCTTCTGTAAAAACCGACCCGAGCGCTTCGACGAAGGCGTCGTCCACCTCGCGGTTGACGGCAACCACACTGCCGTAGGCCGATACCGGGTCTGCTTCGAGGGCCAACGCATACGCTTGCGCCAGGGTTTCGGCAGTGGCAATGCCAATTGGGGTGAGATGCTTAACGATTGCCACTGTTGGGCCATCGAAACTGCTTACGGTACGCCAGGCTGCGTCGAGGTCGAGATAGTTGTTATACGAGAGCTGCTTCTGACCGCCCACCATTTCGCCGCCCAACGGTCCGCCGTCACTCGCGCGGCTGTAAAACGCGCCGGTCTGATGTGGATTTTCGCCGTAACGCAGGGTATCCGTCTGATGCAGGCCGAGCGAGAGATGCTGCGGGAGGGCGTCCGCAGGCAGCCCCGGAGCCAGTTCTGCCGATAAGAATGCGTGAATGGCCGTATCGTAGTCGCGGGTATGGGCGAAGGCTTTCACAGCCAGTTTCCGCCGCATGGCGATGTCAATTTCAGCCGCTGCTTTCAGTTCGTCGATGATATTCGTATAGTCATCCGAATCGCATACGACGATGACATGAAAGAAGTTTTTTGCTGCGGCGCGCAGAAGCGCGACTCCGCCGATGTCAATCTGCTCGATTGCGTCCTGGAGAGTAATGCCTTTCTGAGCCACGGTTTCCTGGAACGGATAGAGATTGGACACGACCATATTGATGGGCGCAAACCCATGCCGGTTGAGGGTCTCGATGTCTTCGGGGGTATTCCGGGCCAGAATGCCCGCATGGATAGCGGGGTGGAGGGTTTTGACCCGTCCATCAAGCATCTCCGGCATTCCCGTCACCTGCGACAGCGAGGTTACCGGCAGGCCGGCGTCCTGCAATGTCTTCTCGGTTCCGCCACTGGCGACAAGATCCCATCCAAGATCGACCAACGCAGCGGCAAAATCAATTAGGCCAGACTTGTCGTAAACACTGATTAATACGCGCGGCATGAGTGAGGTTCCTTTGCGGTATCTGGTAAATCGGTGGCGATTATACCGCCTGCACTGCATTGGCGCATCTGTCAGCGCGCCTGCAAAAACGCTGCCAATGTGAAAAGATGAGTGTTTAATGAGAAAAAAAGATGCGGATCGTCAAAATAAGTGTTTACGTTTTATAATAGTGATATATTTCACAAATGATGAGGTGCAATGTCATGACTCAACCTCGTGTGATCATCATCGGAGCCGGTTTTGGCGGCCTGTATGCGGCCCGCACCCTGGCCGACAAGCCCGTAGATGTCTTGCTCATCGACCGGAAGAATTTTCACACCTTCACCCCGCTGCTGTATCAGGTCGCGACGTGCGGCCTTGATCCGAGTGAAATTGCCTATCCAGTCCGGCATATCTTCTATGATCGCCCCAACATCCGCTTCCTGATGGGGGAGGTAGCGGCCATTGATCACCTTCGCAAAACGGTGTCGGTTCGTACCAGCGGCACGACCCAGGAAGAACACTATGACTACCTGATCGTGGCAGCAGGAAGTGTGACCAACTTCTTCGGCAACCAAACGGTGGCCCGGGCTGCTTTCGTCCTCAAGGATCTGAGCGATGCGGTCATCCTGCGCAATCATATTCTTCGGTTGTTTGAGAAAGCCGCCTGGGTCGAGGATGCGGCGGAGAAACAGGCGCTGACGACGATGGTCGTGGTCGGTGGCGGACCGACAGGGCTGGAAACGGCAGGCGCATTGTTCGAGTTGTATAATTACGTCTTGCGGCAGGAATATCGCCACACGCAGGACATGGTCGCCCATGTCATTCTGGTCGAAGCATCCGATCGACTGCTGGCCCCATTTCCTGAAAAGCTCCAGCAAGAGGCCTTGCGGCAGTTGACTTCACTCGGCGTGGAAGTGGTTCTCGACAATTCGGTGCAGGAAGCCGGTGAGCATTTCATCCGGCTGCACGATGGTCGGGAGATCGCCACGCATACAATCGTCTGGGCCGCAGGGGTAAAGGCTTCTCCACTGGCAGATCGGATCGGAGTCGAACTCCAACGCGGCGGACGCGTGCCGGTCGGGGAGACTTTGGAAGTGATCGGGCGCGAACACATCTATGTCGTAGGGGACATGGCTTACCTTACCAACCCTCACGGTATGCCTTACCCGCAGATGATTCCAGTCGCCAAACAGCAGGGGATGCATGCGGCGCAAAATATTCTCCGCCAGCTCAGCGGACAGCCGCAGACGGCATTTCAATATCGCGATCGTGGGATTATGGCGACCATTGGCCGTAGTCGCGCAGTGGCCTGGATCTTCAATCGTTTCACCTTCACCGGCTACCTCGCCTGGATCATGTGGCTGAGTCTGCACCTGTTGTGGCTGCTCGGGTTCCGCAATCGGGTCAGTGTGCTCGTCGGCTGGGTCTGGAATTACTTCACCTTCGACCGGTCGGTGCGCATTATCCTGGAACATCGCGAACTGGAACCGGTTCGAGAGCCACCTCTCGCTGATCAGGTCTAGCGCGGACAGAGTCTCGGGCCTGGAAGATGGCCCCACTATGGACCAACGCCCGAAAAAGAGAGCAGGCGCTTGTATTAGCAGGGCAGAGGACGTTAAAATAGCTCCATTCATCCTGCACACACATCAGAAAGTACGGTCGATGGACCCTCAGTCTTACATCTTGGAACGTCGTGATGTGAAAGCTATTCCCCACCTCGAACAGTACGCGCCGGTCTGGTTGGTGGATCAGCAGGTGATCCCGGATGACGAGGCGGTCCAGTTCAACGTGGTATTTCAGCACAGCCTGTACGGTTGGGTGAACCGCCGCTATCGCTACGACGCGTTCAATAATGTCCTTTACCATAAGGGGCAGAATCTGCTGTCGCCCGACGCCGCGCTCGAAGTTCAGGAAACGGACCCCTGGATCGTCGCTAAGGTCGCCGATATTCCTAATGCGTATGGGGGCTGACAGGCACTTTTGACGATACCTCGTCGAATGCGTCCAACAAGTCGTCGGCAATGGTGGACCAGGCATACTGCTGGGCTAACTGAGCGGCTGCCTGTCCCATGGTCCTCAGCATGGCTGGATGCTCCAGCAGGGCGATAATGCGCTGGGCCAGGGCCTGTGGGTCCCGCGTCGGCACCAGAAACCCAGTTTTGTGATCTTGGACGAGAAACGCCAGCCCGCCGACTTCTGAGGCAATGACAGGCGTGCCGGAGGCCATGGCTTCCAGAGCGACCATGCCGAATGATTCGTAGTCGGATGGCATGATGACGGCGCTGGCTGCCGTATAATAATTCAGCAGCGCTTCCTGATCTCTGGCTCCGACGAACGTGACCGCAGCGCCCATGTTCAGGTCCTGGACGCGCGATTGCAGCCGGGCCAGTTCGGTGTCTGCTGGGTCGGATGGGCTGCCGCCAATGACGATAAATTGCAGTGAGCGGTACAGGTCCGGTCTGCATGAGCGCACCACGGCCAGCGCGTCGATGGCTGTATCGACCCCTTTCAGCGGTTCGATGCGCCCCACGAACAACAGCAGATTGGATTCATCGGGCAGGTTGAGCCGTGATCTGGCGGTGTTTGCGGAGATCGGGCGAAACTGACTGGGATCGACGCCGGGGGATACGACAGAAATCTTACGGCGGTTGGCCCGGTACAGCCAGCGCAGCTGCATGTATTCCGCAGGTGTTGCGGCGATGATTCGATCCGCCCACTGGGTGATCTGCGTCTCCACATGAATACGCTGGTTTGGTGATGCGCTCTGAGCGACGATGCGGTTCTTCATGTGACCGAGGGTATGGAACATATGCACAAAGGGGATGCCCCAGACTGTTCTGAGCGTATTGGCAACCCAACCGCTTAACCAGTAATGACTGTAGATGAGATTGTAGCTCAGATTACTGCGGGTGGCATAGGCGATGACTCCTGCGGCAAATTCCGGCAGATGCGGGAAAAGTTCGTCCGGGCTGAGTGCCTGGTGGCCTCCGGCGGTGACATGAATGACCCGCACATTTTCACCCAGCGACTCATCGACGATCGGGTTTTCCGGGGATGTCTGACGGGTATAGATGTCCACGAGCAGGCCGCGCCTGCCGAATTCCTGCGCCAGATTGCGCACGTAGACATTCATGCCGCCGGTCTTCTTGCCACCCATTGGAGCCAGGGGGCTGGCGTGAACGCTCAGAATCGCCAGGCGTTGTATGGCGGCCATGGGATTATTGTCCTGCAAAAGTGGCTTTCAGGTTGAACACATGCACGTCCTGGCCGCCCATGTGGTATTTGTAGGCTTCGTCACCCTGAAGAAAATCGAAGGCGGTGTGTCCTGTCTGAATGGCGTGCTGGATATTGTGCGCCAGTAAGACGATTCCGGCACTCAGGTGACCATATTCATTGGGGCGCAGCCCTGAGTTGTAAACCAGAATCTGGTGATTGTAATCGAAGTTCAGATAGGCTGCCGCGCGCTCGCCGTTGACCTTCAGGAAGCAGAGCTGCAACCAGCCTTTTTGATCCATGACGGGTGCGATCTGCTTGAAGAACGTCGCATTCTGGGAGTCTTCGAGAAATTCGGCCTTATGCGAGTCACTGGCCGCCATCATGTCCAGAAAGTGCTGCATTTCATCGGCCAGGTTATCTTCGGGGCCGACGATGTACCATTCTACGCTGGAATTTTGGCCCTGTGCCCGGCGTAATTTACGCCTGAGTTCGTGCCGCTGCTTCTTGTCAAGCATGTTGAGATATTCCGTCCAGTCGCCCGGAAGCTCAACCACCGGGCAGACGTCCTCATGTTCGAGGGTGACAGTAAACCCGTGTTCTTCCAGGAACTTTGGGAAGACTTCATGGGAGACCGAATGCTCCGGGATATTACACAATTCGATCACGTCAAACTGGGCGCGGTGGTCGGCGACATAAGCAGCGATCTGCTCAAGAACCGGCTCGACATGGGCCTGATCGACGATCAGATCCAGATAATCCGTCACTTCTTTGCAGCCGATCGTCGAAACGAAGCGCTGCTGTTCCACATTCGTTCCGATGAACCAGGGAGCCAACCCAATCAGGAGGCCCTGTTCATCGCGGCACGTGATGACCCATAATTCACCGGGATGATACGCATCCCACCAGGTAGACTGCCATTCCCAGGTACTAAAGATCCGGTTGCCTGTACTCCGAAAAACCAGATCATCCCATTCGTCCCGGAGTTCATCAAACAGGCGCGGTTGATTAAAGGCTTCGAGCTTCAACGAATTCGCGTCCCTTGGCTGATCAATACAATTCAGGAGAGTGTTCAAGATTATAGTCGCCCTTTATTCGCGTGCCAATTTGGTCCACATCCAATTTGTCAGATTGGTCATAAACGGTACTT
>JAIOHO010000577.1 GCA_019912905.1 Anaerolineae bacterium | reverse complement strand
TCATCGCGCTGATCGTGTCGCTGCTGCTGCTGACGATTGTGGTCTTCAGCGCCAACATGAAAAACCGCTTCCTGATTACCCGGCTGTGGACCCTGTTCGCGGCCTGATGCTGATCCGCTCGTGCTGCTACTTCAACAGGCGGATCATGCCGGGAATCTCATCAAAATCATCGAACCAGATCGGGCGCACCCCGATATCCACGTAACGTTCGGCAGCCTTCTCCAGCTCATCCATGCCGGATTGAAGGTAGGGTTTGGGTCCGGGCCAGTGGAGCAGCGCATAATGCTGGCGACCAGGGAGCTGTGACGCGGCGTGGCGCAGCAGGTCGTTCATGGCATCGTCGTCAAATGAGCAGCCGACATACAGCGCATAATGCACCGGGTTTGCCAGGTATTGGTAAAACACGTTGTCGATGATTCCGCTGCGGCGGTCCTGGTATTCACGCAGGTACTGTGCGGTCGAGAAGATGAAGCGAACCTGGGTGATGAGGAACAGGCGGCGCGGCGTGTAACCATGTAGATGATAGATGTGGAGATAGTCGCTGTTCTGACCCGCTTTGCGGGCAATCTCGTTGGGGTCCCCGGCCATTTCATCGCCACGCATGGCCCAGGCCACCCGCCCGAAGCCGCGCGCATCGAGGGCTTCGCCCAGCAGATCCTCGAAATTATACGTGATGATGCTGTCCAATCCGGGGAACAGACCCGGACCACGATCGGGGACCAGTTGGAAGTCGGCCAGATCCGCGATAGCCTGGTGAATCGCGCCGGGCTGCCGGCCATTTTCGTACAGAATCCCAGTCAGATGCATGAACAGATGCTGGCCGAACAAATCATAGCAGAGCTGAGCGCCCAGCATGAGGTCCTCGGTGTCCGCCTTGCCCGCGTCGATTAACCCCAGGACGTGGCGGGCAATCATTTCCTGCTGCGAATCGAGCCGTTTGACATCGATCACGCGGCGTTCCATGGTGAGATGGTCCTCCGTGCTGTCCGGGGTGCGCACCATCTCGGTGATCTCGTGACCTTTGGTCAGCGCGATGTCGAGCAGCCGCCGAACCAGCGCAGGCCAGGACGGTCCCCCGGCGTCGATGGTCGCTCCGGCACCTACCACCATCGAAAGCGCACTGGCG
>JAIOHO010000576.1 GCA_019912905.1 Anaerolineae bacterium | reverse complement strand
GACTTCTACGCCGCCATTCGAGACCAGCGTCCGCCGATTGCCTCCGCCGAGGCTGGCTTCCGCGCCCTCGAAATCGCCCTGGCTGCCTATGCCTCCGGTGTAACCGGGCAGGTCATCTCGCTGCCGTTGACCGCAGACAATTCCGTGTTTCGGATGGGCATCGATGGTCTGACAAACCTTAAAGCAGGGAGCGAGAGTCGTACCCGTCGAGCCGGCATTTTTGGCCTGCGCGATTGAGCCGCTCAGTCCCATCAGAAACGGTCGATTGCAGTGTATAATAGGCTATCGTTTTGCGGACTGAGGTACGAGCAGGGCCATGACCCAACCATTTCAGCACGAAAAATTCTCGATGACCGAACCGCAAGCCATCGGGACCCGCTCTCGATACGCCTTCTGGCTGACTGCCAGTGAAGATCGTTTTTTCGACATCGCCCGCAGCATGCGCTGCGTAGTCTTCGTTTCAGAGCCGGATAATCACCGTTCGCTGGTCGAAATCAGCAATGAACACGACCCCGATGAAGCCTGGCACTGGATTCGCACAGAACTCGAAGAAGAAAGCCAGGACATCAGGCTGGACAAAATCTGGGAAGATGCCATTTCGTGGCTTCTCTAAACGCAGCTATTCGCATCCAGCCTGCGACCCACATCGCGTTTGATGCCCTGGTCCACGTCTTTAATACAGGCTATGCGGCTTATCGGGTGCCGGTTCAGTTGGATGCGCTCGACCTCCGGCACCACATCGAACAGAACGACATCGACCTCGATGCCTCTCAGGTTGCCCTCAGTGAAAATCAGCCCGTTGGCATGGTCCTGCTGGGCATCCGCCAGCCCTGCGCCTGGATCGGCGGCCTCGGAGTAGAACTGGCGCATCGGCGTCAAGGCATCGCCCGCGCGCTCATGCAGGCGGCCATCGACGAAGCCCACGCCAGATCACTCGCCAGCATTCAGCTTGAAGTCATCGATGATAATACCGCTGCCTCGAATCTCTATCGTGATCTTGGTTTCCAGACACGCCGCCGCCTGCTGGTGCTCGAATATCCGTCGAAGCCCCTGCCTGCTTCGGATGTCAGGCCGCTAGAAATGCTGGATGCGCGCCAGATTTCGGATTTGCAGCGCCGCCTGCATCCTACCCCTCCGCCCTGGCAGCGGCAGTTCGGCACACCGGGCAGCGGCGCGCAGTTGTGGGTTTCGCCCAACGCCGACGATCCGCGTGCCTATGCGCTGGGCTTTGCGACCGACACGCGCGTCCACCTGCTCGACATCGCCTGTGCCGCAGGCGACGAAGCCATCCTTGAAACGCTCATACGGAATATCTACCAGACTCACCCCTCCGCCGATGGACGGCTTGTCAACCTGGGCGAAAATGAACGCGCCTGGCCGGTGCTGGAAAAATTGGGCTGGCGCGAGTACCTCGCCCAGTTCGAGATGCAGCTTGCGCTCTAGATTTCAGAGACCCTCCGCAGAATGGCCTCGTCCACCCGCCGCGTGCTGTGTTAAAGTCAGCACACGGTTTTATTGGACTTTGGAGGTAGCATGACTTACCTTGCATCTGACCAGCGCTACGACACGATGGTCTACCGGCGCAGCGGGCGCAGCGGCCTGCAACTACCGGCGGTGTCATTGGGCCTCTGGCACAACTTTGGGGGTGTCGATACGCTGGAAAACGCGCGGGCCATGCTGTGGCGCGCCTTTGACCTCGGCATTACCCACTTTGATCTGGCGAACAACTATGGGCCGCCGCCCGGTTCCGCCGAGGAAACCTTCGCCAAAATACTCGAAAGCGACCTGCGCCGGTACCGCGATGAATTGATTATTTCCACCAAGGCGGGTTACCTCATGTGGCCGGGTCCCTACGGCGAATGGGGATCGCGCAAGTATCTGCTTGCCAGCCTCGACCAGAGTCTGAAGCGCATGGGGCTGGAATACGTCGATATTTTCTACAGCCACCGTTTCGACCCCAACACGCCCCTTGAAGAGACGATGAGCGCCCTCGATCAAGCGGTCCGCCAGGGCAAAGCACTTTACGTCGGCATCTCATCCTATCAGCCGGAACAAACGCGTCAGGCAGCCGCCATCCTGCGCGACCTGGGCACCCCCTGCCTGATCCACCAGCCGTCTTACAGCATGTTCAATCGCTGGGTGGAGGACGGCCTGCTGGATACGCTCGATGACGAAGGCATTGGCTGCATCTGCTTCTCGCCGCTGGCGCAGGGGCTGTTGACCAACAAGTATCTGCACGGCATCCCCGCCGACTCGCGCGCGGCCAAAGAAGCTACGGCCCTCCGGTCCGAAGCCGTGACCGAGGAAAAAGTGAATAAAGCCCGCCGTCTGAATGATCTCGCCCAGGCGCGCGGCCAGACCCTGGCACAGATGGCGATCGCCTGGACCCTGCGGCACCCCGGCATGACGTCCGCTTTGATTGGAGCCAGCAAGGTCAGCCAGGTCGAGGACTGCGCCGCCGCACTCCACAATCTGGAATTTTCGGAACAGGAATTGAGTCAGATCGAGACGATTCTGGCGAACTGAACCGTCAATCACAAAGTCACAAAGGATGGGG
>JAIOHO010000575.1 GCA_019912905.1 Anaerolineae bacterium | reverse complement strand
ATCCAGGCGGGCGCTGTGGGATACGTGCTGAAGCAAGCCGGGACCGATGAACTGGTTCGCGCCCTCGATGCGGTTCGCCAGGGAGCAGCCTCACTCGATCCCTCGGTGACGCGGCGCGTGCTGGCAATGATGCGCCAGCAGGGAGAGCACAGACCCGATCCGTTCAAGGATTTGACCGATCGAGAAGTGGATGTGCTGCGCCTTCTGGCTGAAGGAAAAAGCAACGCTGAGATCGCTGCGGTCCTGGTGCTCAGCGACAAAACGATCCGCAACCACGTCACGGTGATCCTCGACAAGCTGGAGGTGAGCAACCGAGTTGAAGCCGCCACATACGCAGCCAGACACGGCATTCTGAATTATCGGTTGAAAAAAGGGGTATAGTGATAGAAATCTGTGATTGTCGAAATCTTCGGTCATGTTCCCCGGCCCCTTCTAACCTTTCGAACAGTCCTGGTCGGCCTCGCTTTCGCCTGCTCTTGCAGGTGATAATCCAGCGTGCCTTCATCGTTGCCCAGGCTTTCCTGCACCATGCCCAGGCCGATCGGCGACCAGAACCAGATGCCCAGCATAGCAGCAGTCGCGCGTGGACTCCTGAAGAGGTGGGCTTTGCGCTTTGGTTTTTCCGAGTAGTCCATCATCTGCTTCCCTCGTGATCGCCTGATTTTAACTTACGCCAGAACCGGGTCGGGCATGGTTAAGAGCGGCGGGATCACCCCATCAGTGAGAGGTAGGAAACGAGGGCGGTATGAAGGAATCAGAGGGGCGCATCACCAAGCTGCGCCCCTGACGCTGCGGTTTACTCCGCGAAGAACGAGGTCACCCAATCCGGTCGCGGCGGAACCTTGCCTTCCGCGACGGCTGCCCGCCACTCGTCATCGTTCAGGCGGTTGTCGATGGGGTTGACGAATTCATAGGTGCTGTAGACGGTGCCGCGTGTGACCTGGAGTCCGTCGGGGCTGTCGGTGATGACGAAGATGTAATCGACGTCACCCGTCGCCACTTGCAGGACCGTCCCGGCATCGGGATTGCTGGCGACATCCGCCACCAGTGCCGCCACTTTGGGCGGGTCCGCCAGCGGGTATTCCGCCATGTAACGGATGTTCCAGAGCTGCCCGCCGAAGTCGTATTTGAGATAAAGCTGTTCGTCCTCCGTCAGCGGCTCACCCCACAGTTCCTTACGGGCCATATCGGTCATCCGGGCGCTCAGTTCCGCCAGATTCTGGAATGCGATCTGAATATCGTATAGACCCGATTGCATGTCGATCTGCCCGCCGCCCGGAGCACCGATCCCGCGCTCACGAATCCCCTGCGAAATCGATGCCGCCACGATCGCAATGCGCGAGAAGACCAGCGGATTCGGTTCGATCAGGCTGTGGGTGTTCAGCTCCCGCTCGCCGCCGCCGCCCAGTCCGCC
>JAIOHO010000574.1 GCA_019912905.1 Anaerolineae bacterium | reverse complement strand
GCTGGATGGAGCCTGAGCGTCGTCTCCAGCCAGTTGATTTCTTCCGCTGCCGGGTCCGTGATGTCGATCCAGATGACCGACTCGCCGTCGGCCAGCACCTGGGTCAATTTCTCCAGCCCGAGATTACGCTGGAAGACAAGATTTTCCGGTCCGCTTTCAAGGCGGGTGATCACCAGTGAACGGATCATAAGCGTTCGCAACTCGACGAGATATCCTTATAGAAAGCATTCGCCATCACGACGAAGGCGAGAAAGGGGATAGGTAACTGCGCGCGAGATACAGCGCAGCAATGGTGTTGGAATCATGGAGGGCGGCCTGAGTGATCAGCACTTCGAATTGAGCCAATGGGAGGCGTTTCACCAGGGCTGATGCCTCATCTTCACCCGGAGGCGCAGATGGGTGCAGATGGCGCGCCAGATACAGGAACGTCCGCACCTGGAGATATTTCACGCAGGGGCGCAGTTCACCCAGCATGACGATGCTGTCCGCCTTAAAACCTGTCCCCGCCTGAAGTTCGCGCTGCGCCGCATCGGTGATCGATTCGGTGCTGCCGAGGGTGCCGCCGGGGAGGACATACGCCAGTGTACCGAATGCGGGCGACGGCTCCCGCACGAGAATCACCTCACCGTCGCTTGTGACCGGCACGACCAGGACGCTGTCGTGTGATCGGATGTAATGCACGCCTTCCTGATCGCCCACCAGTGAAAAATAGCGATCACGATACAACTCGCGGATTTTCCCCACTCAGATACCCTTCCCTCCGTTGTGACTGAGGCCATTCCAAAACCGGCGGACCACAGAGCATCCCCATCGCCTGATAGGTTTCATCCAGGAGTCTGCTCTGACGGACCACCATGCGCGACACCGGTGTGGGCAGCACCTCCAAGGCCTCCTGATAGATCTGTAGAGCTTCAGCTTCCAGGCGCAGGCACTCGTGCAGGATTGCGGACTCGCTGCTCCCCTGAGCCATAGACTTGAGTTCTGCCCAGCCCTGTCCGGCAACGCCCATCGGGTAATGATCCAGATCAGGATCGCCACCCAGGATCGTGACCATATCCGCCAGTTGTTCGGCGAAATCCCCCCACTGGCTGGAATGGGCCATCAGGAGCGCCTCGAACGCCGGGCTGACGACCCCCTGGGCGGCGACATAACAACAATCTTCACCGTCCTGGCAAACATCGATCAAACAGGTGAGTTTTCGAATGACTTCGTCCCGATTCATGGCCCATTTGCTCCTGATATCGCCTTGCCCGGCAGGTGCAAACGACAAACTGCGCCCGGCACAAGCACGGGTGGATTGCCGAATGTTCTGTTACCATAAGGCACCTGAAGTTCGCGGGCATGAGTGGCACGGTGGATACGCGTGTAGGAAACCTGACCGATTTGCACCCGCTCCAATCCGGCGGTGAGGTAGGTCTGGCAGAATCAAAAAACTGGATAACCGGGGTCCGGCTATCCAGTTCGGAAACGTGCGATTCAGCGAGCGGTCAGCTCATGTCGGCCATAGCTTCGGCCAGAAGTTCATTGGCTTCCGCTTCTGCCGCCGCCGCCGCTGTCGCCACATCTTCGCCGTTGACGACGACGGCGGTGATCATTTCCTCGACTACGTCGTTGACCTGGTCCTGAACCAGCAGCGACGGCACCGACCAGATGTGCACGCCCTCATCAAGCAGCAGGTCGCGCACGTCGGTGAACTGCGGGATGCGGTTCAGGAAGTCCTCGCTCAGACCTTCCAGGCCGGAGTAGGTGTACGGCTGGTACTGCACGCCCTCCGTCCAGGCGACCTGAACATCGGTCGAAGCCAGATATTTGAGGAACAGCCAGCTTGCGAGCTGCTCTTCGGGGGAGCTGACGAACATCGCCATACTGCGCAGGTAAACCTGCATGGTGCGGTTTTCGTCGCTCCAGGGGACCGTCGTCATCACCCAGTTCTCGATGCCGCTGCCGCTGGAGGCAATGTCGCCATTGATAAACGGCACGCCCACGCTGCTGCTCATCGCCATCGGATTCAGCCCAAAGGCAAAATCCGCCGTATTCGCAAACGGGCTGTCGGGAATGTAGGCGCAGCCTTCCGCGTTCAGGTCCTTGAAGAACTGAAGCGTGCTGACCGCCCCTTCATTGGTAAAGTTGTACTGTCCGGCATCCGCGTCGTAGATGGTGCCGCCGTTCGCCTGGATATACGAATACAGGTCGAAAGCGTCGATGCGAATCGGGAAGCCCTGGACATCGCCGTCATTGGGACCGGTCAGTTCATTGGCGGCACAGGCAATATCATGGAAATCCTGAAGGTTCGTCGGCGGCGCATCGTAGCCGAGTTCATTGAGCATGTCCATATTGACGGCCAGCACGTTGGCTGACATGCCCGTCGGCCAGATCAGCATTTGGCCGTTAAACGGCTCACCTGCCACGCGGTTGATGTCCAGCAGGCTCTGGTTCAGGTCCGCCTTTTCCTCTTCGGTGAAGCCCCATTTGGGGTCATTGTAGTAGGCATCCAGCGGGACCAGCACGCCGTCGAGGTAATAGCTCTGGGCATTGGTGATGAAGATTGCGCCGCTCAGGTTCGGCAGATCGCCGCTGACAATGGCGGTGGTGAGCTGGTCGTTCACCGCTCCCGATGTACCTAGCGGGACCTCTTCCACGGTAATCCCGTAGGGATTGGTCTGGTTGAAATCGGTAATCACCTTGGTGATTGTTTCCTGCTGCGCCTGGCTCCATTCGTGCCAGTAGGTGATGGTGACACCCGCGGGCAGTTCGTCAGGAATCGTGACTTCCGCCGTCTGCGCAAAGACCATGCTCACGCTCAGCAGCAGCGCGATCGACAGAACCAGCACGGCAAATCGATTTCTCATCTTCCTTCTCTCCTTCTCAAGAACGGCTAGTGGTGGTTCGTCCCCGACCACCCATCCACATATAAACACGGCGAACCGTGTGGGGAGACAATTATCCTTTTGAACCCGTCGTCGCAATCCCCTCGGTGAACTGCTTCTGGGTAAAGAAATACAGCACGAGAATCGGAATAATCATGATCACGGACGCCGCCATTTGCAGGTGAAATTCGTCCCCGGCTTCCTGCACGAATTTGGTCAGGCCAAAGGCCACCGGACGCCACTGGTCGGTCTGAATCTCACCAGCAGCGGCCACAGCAGCGAGTTCCACGAGCCGATAAAGGCGAACGTCACCACCGTCATGATGGCCGGTTTCGACAGCGGCACAATCACGCGCACCAGGAACAGGAGGTGCCCGGCCCCGTCGATGCGCGCGGCATCCCACAATTCGTCGGGAATCTGGGCGAAGAACTGGCGCAGCAGAAAGATGCTGAAGGCCGAGGCCATGAAGGGAATCGTCAGCGACGGCCAGTTATTCAGCCACGCCCCCGCCGGACCAAAGAGGCTCTCGCTCAGGCGGCCAATCCAGACGACCGTCAGGAAATTGGGGATCAGCGTCACGATGTCGGGAATCATCAGCGTCGCCAGCATAATGGCAAACAGGACGTTGCGCCCCCAGAAGCGCATACGAGCAAAAGCATAGGCCGCCGGAATACAGAACAGCATCAGGCCCGAAATCGTGATGGCCGTGATGCGAGCACTGTTCCACATAAACAGGGAAAAATTCGACTGATTCCAGGCCGTTTCATAATTGACCCACATGACCTGCGCCGGGATCACCCGCCCGACCGTGACTTCCGCGTTGGTCATCAGCGACCAACTGACCATCCACAGGAAGGGAATCACCGCCAGCACAGCCCCGGCAATCAACACCGCGTAGATCGCCCACTGACGCCAGGGGCGCGGTCTGCGGGCAGGAGTCTCCAGCGCGTCGCGGTACTGCTCGCTCGGTCGGATTACATCAGCCATAAAACACCTTCCGCCCCAGGACCCGATTCTGGACCAGGGTCAGAACGAGAATCACGCCAAACAGAACAAACGCCATCGCCGCGCCATAGGCATAATCAGGATTGGCGTTGCGAATCTCTTCGTAGATATAGATATTGATGGTATCCACCGCTTTGTAGGCCCCCGGCCTGCGCATCAGGAAGATCTGCGTAAAAGCCTGAAACGTGCCGATGGTGGCGATCAGCATCAAAAAGAAGGTCGTCGGCGAGAGCAGCGGCAGAGTCACAAAGCGGAACTGGTGCCAGGCGCTGGCCCCGTCGATGCGCGCCGCTTCGTACAGCTCGCGCGGGATATTGCCTAATCCGGCCAGAAAAATCACCGCGCTGTATCCGGCGTAAACCCAGACGGTATAAATAATGATGACGAACAGCGCCAGCCCTGGCCCCACCAGGAACGACGGCACATCCGGCCCGAAGATGAGCTGAAAAATGCCCTTCGGCTCCAGCAGCCAGTTCTGGGTGGGAATGCCGAGCGTCGTCAGCAGCTGATTGGCCGGGGACCCGCTGCGGTGCGAAAACAGCAGCGCAAAGATGGATGACGTAGCGACAAACGGTGTGATGTAGGGCAGGAAGTAGATCACCCGGAAAAACGACTTGGCCTTGATGTTCTGGAATAACAGCACCGCCAGCCCCAAACCGAGCACAAGCTGCATGGGGACGGAGAATAACGAGTACATCACCGTCACGCTGAATCCCTGGC